>JAAYZO010000290.1 GCA_012514865.1 Lentisphaerota bacterium
CGCTCACCTGGTCACCCTGAAGGGGTGCCAGATCGTAGCCGGGGGTCGCGCGCAGCACGACCCCCGGAACCGCGAACCCACACACCACGCACCCTGAAGGGGTGCCAGAACCGGACCTTCAAACAGCCCTGCGCGCCGGGGCTGGCGGCTCTGTTCAGCCATGCCATAGTAGCAGCCGTACGGGAGTGAACCCGCGTGGAGGTGGCGATGCCCGAGCTGTTCAAGCCGCTGTTCAACCCGAACCTGCTCAGGAGCCGCACCTGCCACCACCTGCCGGCCTTCACCCCGGCGCAGATGGAGCAGGTGGCCAACTGGGCCCGCACTGCCAGGGACCCGGCCTTCCGTGCCGAGAAGGAGAAGCCGTTCCAGGGGCAGTTCCTGACCGACATCTTCGGCGGCGTGCTGGGCTACGTCCTCCCGGCCGGCCATCTCGACGCCTATAACCTCAAGGCCGAGTCGGCCTCGTCGGAGACGAAGGGCGGCAAGACCCCCGACGCCCGCCTCGGCTTCATCGGCTACGGCCGTGATGTCACCCGCGTCGTCGTCGAACTCAAGCCGCCCGCCGCCGATCTGGACGCCAAGCAGTCCGGCCATGGCAACCTGACGCCGGTCGAGCAGGCCTTCGGCTACCTCGCCAAGTTCGACGACTGCCGCTGGGTCGTGGTCTCGAACTTCGTCACCCTCCGGCTCTACAGCAAGAGCCGCGGCCAGGCCTACGCCATCGAGTTCGCCCTCGCCGAGCTGGACCAGCCCGACGCTCTGCGGCGCTTCCACTTCCTCCTCGGCCGCGACCGCCTCCTGGCCGAGCCGCCCCTGCGCAGCGTCGTCGACAGCCTGCTCGAGGACTCGACCCACCGCGAACAGCAGATCACCCGCGACTTCTACGCGCTCTTCAGCAACGTCCGCGTGCAGCTCTTCGAGCACCTCCGCGACGCCAATCCGCCGCCGGCCGACCGCGACCCGGTGGACCACTCGATCCGCCTGCTGGCCATGGCCCAGAAGATCCTCGACCGCATCCTCTTCATCGCCTTCTGTGAGGACACCGGCCTGCTCCCCCATGGCATCATCCGCCAGGCCATCAGCGCCGCCGGCACCGGCTTCGTGCCGACCTCGCGGTGGCAACAGCTCTGCGGGCTCTTCCAGGCCGTCGATAAGGGCAGCCCGCCCATGAAGATCTGCGGCTACAACGGCGGGCTCTTCCGCGCCGATCCGGCGCTGGAGGCCCTGCAGGTCGGCGATGCGGTGCTCGACGGCTGCCTGCGGCTCTCCGAGTACGACTTCGCTACCGAGGTCGACGTCACGATCCTCGGCCACATCTTCGAGCAGTCGGTCAGCGACCTGGAGGGCCTGCGCGCCGCCATCCAGGGCCAGAAGGTCGACGCCAGCAAGTCCACCCGCAAGCTCGGCGGCATCTTCTACACCCCCGAGTTCATCACGCAGTACATCGTCGCCGAGACCATCGGCGCCACCCTGCGCGAGCGCTTTGCCGAGCTGCAGGCCCGGCACGACCCCGAGGCGGTCCGGGGCGCCGTGCGTCAGCGCGCCGCGCGGGTCGCCCTCTGGGAGGACTACCAGGCCGTCCTGCGCCACCTGCGCGTCCTTGACCCGGCCTGCGGCTCGGGCGCCTTCCTCATCGCCGCCTTCGACTTCCTCCACGCCGAGTACGTGCGCACCAACGACCGCCTCACCGCCCTGCGCGGCGGTCAGCCGGAGCTCTTCGACCTCGACCGCGAGATCCTCACCCGCAACCTCTGCGGTGTCGACCTCTCCCCGGAGTCGGTTGAGATCACCAAGCTCTCGCTCTGGCTGAAGACGGCGCGCACCGGCAAGCCGCTGAACGACCTCGATGCCAGCATCCGCTGCGGCAACTCGATCGTGGCGCCGGCGCCCGATCTCCCGGCGGAGCTCGCCGCGCATGCCTTCGACTGGGCCGCCGAGTTCCCCGAGGTCAACGCCGCCGGCGGCTTCGACTGCGTCATCGGCAACCCGCCCTACATCCGCCAGGAGTGGCTCAGCCCCTGCAAGGCCGCCTTCCAGCGCGAGTTCCGCTGCTACGCCGGCACCGCCGACGCCTACCTGTACTTCATCGAACGCGGACTGCAGCTCCTGCGACCGGGCGGGCGCCTCGGCTTCATTACCTCCGGGACCTTTGCCAATGCGAACTTCGCGGCGCCCTTCCGCGCCTGGCTGCCCACGGTGGCGCGGTATGGCCGGCTCGTGAATTTCGGTGAGAACCAGCCCTTCGAGGACGCCGAGATGGTCTTCCCGACGATCTCCATCCTGGAGAAGGTCCCGGCCGGGACGGCGCCAAAGCCCGGTTCTGGCATCCCTGCAGGGTGCACGGTCTGTGGGTCCACGGTTCCGGGGGTCGAGCTGCACGCGACCCCCGGCCACGATCTGGCAGCCCTCCAGGGTGACCGGCTGAGCGCTGACGCCCACTCAGGACAGCCCCGGGTCCCGCCGGCGGCGGTCGTGCCGCCGGCGGCGGGGGGTGTGCCGACAGCCGAGTCCGTCGCGGGCGAAGCGCCGCGGCCGCCGTCCACGTCGCGCACCTTCCGCTCGTACTTCATGCGCGGCGGCATCCCGGACTCGATTCCCGAGGCCGTGGTCAGCGACGGCCTCGACTGCGAGGACAGCGTCCTCAGCCGCCCGGAGTGGCGCTTCCAGCCGGCGGCCGTGAGCGCCCTCCTGGATCGCGTCATGGCCGTCGGACGGCCCCTCGGCGAGGCCGTCAACGGCCGGATCTAC
>JAAYZO010000291.1 GCA_012514865.1 Lentisphaerota bacterium
AGCGCCGATGCCGAGGGCATCCGCGTCCAGGCCATGGCCGATGCGCGCGGGCGGCTGCGGCTCCTGATCGGCAGCGACGCGCATGACTACCGCCGTCCGGCCATCGACGTCGGCCGGCCGATCCGCGCCCTGGCGATCCGCACCGCCTTCCCGGCCACGCCAGGTGCGGTCGCCGGCTCGGTCTTCTCGGTGCGGGTGCCCGGCCGCGGCACGGTGGTGGTCGACATCGACCTCGAGGCCTGAGGCGCGCGCCCGTAGGGGAGATGGCGGTGCGGTGCTGTCGGCGCCGTTGCGGCTCGTGGACACGTTCGCGTCTGTGGACACTCGCGCTCCAGCGCACGGTGCTGTCCGTGGACGCGTTCGCGTCTGTGGACAGGCGCCCGGCGCACGGCCGGGCGGCGTGACCGCGTCGGCGTCGTCGGGTCGCGCCCTACTGGCCGAGGCTGATCTCGGTGATCCAGGTCAGGTCGGGGCGCCCCGGGTGGTTGCCGCCGGCGGGCACCCAGATCATGACGCGGTCGGTGGTGCGGCTCTCGAAGCGGTGCCGGGTCGTCTGCTCCGCCGGGTTGTCCTGGACGCGGACGGCGCGCTGCCAGGCCTGGCCGTCCCAGGTCAGGATATCGAAACGCGCCGAGCTTCGGAAGACATCCCCGAAGTGAGCCCAACTGATCGCGACCTCGCTGACCGCGCGCGGCGCCGGCAGGACCAGGCAGGCCCAGTGGTCGGCGGGGGTCTCGTCCGAGGCCCAGGTCGAGCCCCGCGTCGAGCTGCCGGGGGCCTGCAGGGCGCCGTCGACCAGGCACTCGATGTTCTCGTAGCCCGAGTAGCACGAGTCGACCAGGATCTTCATGCCATTGGGCGCGGTGACGGTCGCGTCGGTGAGGGTGAGTTGCGGACTCGCGCTGGTTGTGAAGGACAGGCCCACCTCGAGGCGCTGGTCGTCCACGGCGCGGTCATCGATGCCGAAGAGCAGCCGGACGGTTCCCTGCGGGGCCCTGCTCAGGAGCGTCGCCAGGTCGCAGGTGAGGACCGCCTGCCGCGGCGTGGCGGGGTCGATGGCGAAACGCAGGCCGGGGGCGTCCGCCGCCAGGGTGGTGCCATTGAGGGAGACGCGCAGCGCCGCGGGGTCGAGGTCGCTCCGGTCGTCGGCGACGTGCAGCTCGATGGCCTTCGGCGCCTCGTCGATCCAGCCCAGATCCAGCCCGGCGGCCGGCCAGGCGACCTCGCGGCCGTCGACCAGCGCCCGCACCAGACGCGGCGGCGTCGCGTCACTGAGGTCGACTCCGGCAGGCTTCGCCAGGACGACCGTGGTCTGGCCGTTCGGCATCAGCGCCGGGGTCAGCGCGAAGGTCACTCGGCCATCCTTGACCGCAATCCCCGGCAGCGGCGCCCACGTTCCGTCCGCCAGCCGGTAGAAATGCTCACCCGTGGCCCAGCCGGGCTCCGCGGCCAGGGTAACGGTGACAGGACTCGTCGCCGCAACCCGCAGCAGGCATCCGGAGGCGAGCGGCCCGGCGGCCTGAACCGCGGCCGCGGCCAGAAGGCCGGCCACCAGGAGGGCGGGTACACAGGCTGTGCTTCGCATGATGGTCCTTCCAGGTTGTGCTTGCCATGCCGTCCGGCACGGAACCGCCCTCAGCCGCCTCAGGCCCGGCCGTTACGTCGCGCCGATGCCGCCAATATAGGACGCACCGCGGCCGACGGCCACGCGCGCTCCGGCCCACGCAGTGCTGTTTGAAGGTCCGGTTCTGGCACCCCTTCAGGGTGCGTGGTGTGTGGGTTCGCGGTTCCGGGGGTCGTGCTGCGCGCGACCCCCGGCTACGATCTGGCACCCCTTCAGGGTGACCAGGTGAGCG
>JAAYZO010000292.1 GCA_012514865.1 Lentisphaerota bacterium
CGGCGAACCGACGCCGGCGGGCGATGTCCACGACCTGGCACGACTCCTGGCCGGCGCCCTGGCCCCTGTGCCGGCCGCTGCGCCGGCGGCCGGCGCCGAGGGGCTGCCCCTGGCGGCCCTCGACGCCGGTGGCAACGCCGCCCTGGCGGGGGCGCTGTCAGCGGATCCGTCCCGGCGCCCGGGGTCCTGCCGGGCGCTGGTCGAGGCGTGCCGTGCCCGCCTCGTGCCGACCGCGGCGGCGGGTGTCGCCGCCGCGCCCATGGCCGCCCCGACGGCGGCCGCTCTTCCGGCGGCCGCTCCACGGCCGGCATCGCCTGCGGGAGCCCGGCCGGCGGTCGTATCCCCGCCGCGGGTGCCGTCTCAGCACCGGCCGACGGTGTCGCCGTCGCGCCGGCGCGGGGGGCCGCGGCCGGTCGATGTGGCCCTCGGGGTCGCGGCGGTGCTGCTCCTCTCTCTGGCCGGCCTGTGGTTCTGGAGTCAGCGTGCCTCGCGCTCGGTGTCGGTGACCGGTGAGGCGCCCTGGACGACGGTCGCCGAGGAGGGCCGCCTGGCGGCGCGCTTCGCCTCGGTGCTGACGGTTGAAGCGACGGGCGAGGTCCCGCCGTTGCGCTGTCGCCTGCTCGGCCAGACGCGCCGCCTCGACCTGGTTGTCCGCGGCACGACGGTCGAGGCCGTGCAGACGCTGGGTCCGGGGCAGGCCACACGTCTGGCCGAGGCGATCCTGCCGGCGGCCTGCCAGGCGGGCGACGTCCTGGCCGTGGTGGCAAGTCCGAGCAGCATCGACCTCTTCGTCAACGGCATTCGGGTCCTGGCGGCGCCGTGGCCGATGGAGGCCTTGCACAGCGTCCTCTGGCAGGTCCCTCCCGGTGCGGCGAGCCCGGGCCGGGTGCGTCTGCAGAAGATCGGCACGCTCCTGTTTGCGGACGACTTCATGCACGGCGAGAACGACCTCGGCGAGTGGCAGGCGCGTTCCGGGACCTGGACGGTGCATGCCCTGCAGAACCCCATCCGCAGCGCCAATCCCTTTTCGTTTCTGGGGCAGGGCGATGACGCCCTGGCGACGGCCGGTTACTGGTTCTGGCGTGACTACCGCCTGGCCTTCTCGGCGCATCCGCTGCCCGGGACGGCCTTTGGTGCCAAGCTCTGCTGGGTGTCTCCCGAACTCGGCTACGAACTCCTCTGGAGCCAGCCCGCGGCCGGCCCCGGGCAGCTCAGCCTGCGGCGTGTGGCGGGCTCGTCGCGGCAGGATCTGGCCCAGGTGGAGCTGAGTTTCGCGCCGGCGCAGTGGTACCGCCTCGAGGTCAGCCAGGTCGCCGGGGTCTTCCATGTGCGCATCGATGGCAGCATCGTGCTGTCGGCACTCGACCCGGCGCCGCTGCTGGGCGGTGCCGTGGGGCTATGGTCGCGCGGTGGTGAGGGCACGGTCTTCGACGACGTCGTTGTCAGTCCGGTCGAGGAGGTCCATTTCGATTTCAGCCGTCAGTCGAGTCGCGGTGTGAGTCTGCTGCGGCCGGTGGGGCCGGGCGCCTCGTCAGGCGGAGCGGCTGCCGGCGAGGGATTCGATGTCGGCGGCGTGGTCCTGGAAAACGCCCGTGTCGCGGTGCAGCTCGATGGTCTGCCGGCACTGTCGCCCGGGGACGGCCTTGAACTCCTGGCGCGTCGCCGTGCCGGCGAGGAGCTTGCCCTGCGCGTGCACCGCGGCAGGGATGGCTGGCAGGCCCGCATCGTGTCGCGCCAGGTCGGCCAGGAGGCGGTCCTGGCGGAGGCGCCGCTGGGCCTCCCGGGCGCCGAGTCGCGGGTCAGTCTGCACGTCCTTGGCGGCGAGGCCTGGGGTGTCGTCAACGGCGCCATGGTGGTCCTTGCCAGCGACGTGCCGGTGCGGGGTCAGGGCACGGTCGGGCTGCGCCTGCCGGCGGCGGGCGGCGTGACGCGCCGCAGTCTGGAGGTCTGTGCCGAGAAGCCCCTGACTGAGCTGGAGAACCGCGTCGAGATGTTCACCCACGAGGAGAGCATGCAGAGCTGGAGCAGCCCGGTGCAGGAGTGGCGTCCCGAGCCTGGCGGGCGCTGGGCCACCTACTGGCATCGCTCGGATTTCTGGCAGGACCTGGTCGCGGTGCTGCGGGTGGCGGCCCTGCCGTCGGCCGACGCGCCTGAGGCGGTCGGTCTGGCGTTGCGGGCGCCGTCGGCGGCGGGTGATGCGGCCGCGTCGGCGGGGCTGGCCCTGGTGATCGACCCGGAGGCACACCGCCTGCAGCTCGTCGGCCTGCCGCAGGGCCCCCGCGAGCTGAGCCTGCTCAAGCAGCGCGTCCAGGAGCTGGCCCTGGAGCGCCGCGGCGGGCGTGTTCTGGCCCGACTCAATGGCCAGGTGGTCTGGAATGAACTCCTTCCCGATGACCTGCGCGGCCTGTGCGAGATCGGCCGCTTTGGGCGCGGCAACACGAAAGAGTGGGCTGAGGCCGTGACCCTGCGTGCCGGCGGCGTCGCGGTGTATCCGTTTAAGCAGGCTCCCGTGGACTGGTTCCCGGTCACAGGCGTCTGGGAGGTGACGAACCGCTGGCAGTGCGACCCGCGCTGGTCGTTCTACTCCGGGGTGCAGCGCGGCGGGGTGGCCTGCAACTGGAACAAGGTGCGCCATGGCGAGAATGTCACCGTCGAGTTCTTTGCCGGGCCGAAGATGGACCAGAACCGCGGCCGGAAGTACGAATACGCCGCCGATATCAACGCAGTGCTCTGCGCCGATGGCCGCGACCTGGTCAGCGGCTACAGCTTCCTCTTCGGCGGCTGGGACGACCGCGGCTCGCAGATCGTCCGCGGCCACGAGATTGTCGGCGAGAACCGCCGCGTCGCGATCCCGCGGGACTCGACGACGCATCGGCGCTGGTTCTACATCAAGCTGCGCAAGGCCGGCAACCGCCTGAGCTTCTGGGTCGACGGCACGCTGGTGGCCACCTACGAGGATGCCAAGCCCCTCAGCGGTGATCGTTTCGGCCTCTGGACCTGGGACAATGGCATCATGGTGGCCCAGTGTCGGGTCTCGACCGACGGCCCCGGCCTGGCCGCGGCGCCGGTCGCGAGTCACCTGATGGCGGCACCGAAGACACCCTACGACAAGCCCTAGAGGACCATGACAGCACGGCCCTTTCACGATCTGCAGATCTGCCGCGTCGGCACGGCGGCAGCGCCTCGCGCCGTGGCGCTGCCGATGCCGCGACAGTTCGTGGACGCCTTCGCGTCTGTGGCCGCTCGCCCTCCACGGAGCGGCGGGCGCGACGTCCTGCCGGGTTCGGTCCGGCGCGCGCGTGCCGGCCGGGCTCTGGCGTCCCTGTGTGTGGCGTTGCTGGCCCTGTGCAGCATCGGCGGCTGCAGGAAGGCGGAGCGCCGTCTGGAGTCGGAGCCGCCCGGTGCGTCGGTGTGGTCGGGCGAGGAACTGCTCGGCACGACGCCGATAGCGTTGCCGGCCGGCGGCGGCAAGGTGGTCCTGCGGCTGTCGCTCCCGGGCTGCACCGACCAGGTGGTCGAGGTCGATCCGGGCGAGGCGCCCGCCGACGGCGTCTGGCGCGTGACGCTGACGCCGCCGGACCGCGGGCGGGTGCGCTGTGAGAGCGATCCGGACAGCGCCGATGTCTTCGTCGATGGCGAGTTCCGCGGTCGTACGCCGCTCGAGCTGCGGCATCTCGAGCCGCGCGCCTACGAGGTGTCGTTCATGCTGGCAGGCCGCAAGACGGTGACGCAGACCCTCGACCTGTCGGGAGGGCAGGCGCCGCCAGTCCTGCGGGTGCAGTTGCCGAGCCTGACCGAGGAGTACTACCGGCAGCAGCTCGAGCGCGAGCCCGGCAACCTGCATCACTACTGCGACCTGGCACACCACTACGTCCTCGAGCATCGCTTCGACGAGGCCATGGCGGTCTTTGACCGCGCCGTGCGTCAGGCCATCCAGAATCCGGGTATCGACAACAAGGAGCGCCTCTGGTCGGAGATGGACCGCGTCGTCGAGGAGCAGTACGACTACGGCGACGAGGCGGCGGTCGACCGAGCCCGGCGAGCCCTGGCGAAGGCCCTCGAGGCCCTGCTCACGGCCCACCCGGACGCGCCGTTCCCGGCCCTGCATACCACCTACGTCATGGCCCTCGACAGCATCGACCAGCGTCAGCGGGCTCAGGAGGCCTACGAGCGGGCCTGCCGGCGCTTCCCGCTGGACCAGGGCCTGCGGCGGCTGCGCCGCCTCGGCTTCGCTGCGCCCTGACGCCGCGGTCGGCACGGAAAAGCGCCGCCGGCCCGACGCTGACGGCTTGCATCGAGGCCGGCGGCGGTTATTCTACGCTCGACGCCAGACGAGCGGGCGTCGTATAGTGGTAATACCCTAGCTTCCCAAGCTAGCGCTGCGGGTTCGATTCCCGCCGCCCGCTCCAGCCTCCTCACCCCGTCCCGGTGCCCCGACTGACCTTCGAAAGACAGCCGTCGCGTTCCGCGGCGGCGCTCGGCCACGGACCATGCCGCCTGTCAGTCCGTCGGGTTCTGCAGACCTCACCCGCGTCGCCTCGCCGCGCTGACAACCCATTGCCCGGGCTGGTCCGATAGAGAGTGTTCAGGTCCGTCGTTGAGCTGAGGCCTTGTCTTCTCCCCTCTCTTCCCTCTTCTTAGCCTGACCTATTCACGCGCCGCACGGCGGCCCGTGAACAGGCCACCCTTCGGGCTTCGACGCGAGGCACTTGCG
The DNA here is from genome assembly GCA_012514865.1 of Lentisphaerota bacterium. Taxonomy (GTDB): domain Bacteria; phylum Verrucomicrobiota; class Lentisphaeria; order Oligosphaerales; family JAFGRS01; genus JAGVUW01. The sequence goes on from JAAYZO010000292.1 coordinate 4,715, forward strand.
GCCTCTTGCTCAGGGCTAACCTTGAGCAAGCGGCGCATCGCGACGCGCGTCGAAACTTGC
>JAAYZO010000293.1 GCA_012514865.1 Lentisphaerota bacterium
GCCCAGGCGGCCGCCTCGGCGCCGGGTTTCACGCGGGACCGCGAGGACCTCTCACGGCGGCCGCTGACCACCGCCGAGGTGCGCTGGATCATCCCGCCGTGGCCCAGCGTCGGCGCCGCCGGACCGGCACAGCGCTCGCCCGACGTCGCGCCGCTGCTCCGTGAGATCGTGTCCAGGCCGGACTGGGTGCCGGGGGGAGCCGTGGTCTTCATCATCACCGGCCACGGCCGGCGCGCGGCGCGCGCGGCAGAAAATGCCGCCGGTGGCGCGGCGGTCCTGGAGCTGCGTCTGGCCAAGACGGCCGCGGAGGTCGCTGCGCAGGCCGCTACGGCCTACCGCCTGAGGCTCGTCGTCGCGGAGCCGTCCGACGTCCCGCCGGGCCGAGTCTTCGACGTCTTGGTCCAGGGCCAGCCGGCGGTGACCGGATGGCGCCTCGAGGGCCAGCCACGGCGGGCCGTCTGGCTCGACCTCGGGCGGGTCCTCCTGCGTGACCGCCTCGAGGTGGCCCTGCGGGCCAGCCCCGGCAGCGGCGGCCCGCCGGTGCTCAGCGGCCTGATCCTGCAGGCCGAGGGGGCACCGCCCTGACGGCACAGCGCCGCCGCGCTGTCGCGGCTCGCTCGCCCGGTCAGGGCAGGATCTCGGCGGCGCTCGTCACCACCCGGTAGGACACACCCAGGGCCTCGTGGAAGTGCCGCTCGCCACAGCGCACTTTCATGGCCTCTTCCGGTCGCAGGCCGGTGAGATCGGTAGTGTCCTTTGTCTCACGCACCAGGTAGAGCCGCTCATCGCCGGTCGGCTGGCCGAAGGCGTCGCGTGGTTCGACCACGACGGCCCAGTCGGGATTGTAATCGCCGATAGGGGTCGGTACGACGAACCATGTCGGCAGTTTGATGAAGAGCTTCACGTCGTCCCGACGCTCGAGGTCTTCGGCAAAGCGCCGTTCGACAGCGGAGTCCACGGCCACGTGGTCATAGGCCGAGTGCTCGGAGGGGACGAGGAGGTCTTTCCAGGTCTGGAACTCAAGAGCGAATTGCTCCATGCGGAACCACTCGTCGAGTTTTTCGTACCGTATGCCATCCACCAGTTGCTGGCGCAACCGGCTCTTGATCAGGCGCACGCAGACCGTGGCAAACTCGTGCGGGTTGCGCAGAGCCTCCGCCTGCCGGTCGCAGCCTTGCACGATCGCGGCCATGGTCCTGCGGGTGAGGCGCATGGGTGGCGTGGTGCGCTCCATGAGGTCCTCCATTAGCGCCAAGACGTTCCGTCGCTGGCCATGATGGCTCGCGTAATCACCCAGCCTTTCCCCGACGTGGCGCACGTCAAAGCCCTTGCCATCCGTCGTCACCGTCATGGCCCCGGTCGACACCACGATGCGGGGCGGCTCAATGGCGGCGCTGGCGAGGTCGGTCAGCACCTCATCGATCAGGCGCGAGGAATCGATGTGCACGGCGTAGCGCGTCTTGCGTGCGATGCGCTGCCAGAGTTCCTTGAACTCGGGTCTGAGCTGGAACTCCTTGCGGAGCCGAACGGTGGTGGTGTCGCGGGCGTTGCGCGGCTTGGGGGAGCGCTCGGCCGAGCCAAGCTCCGCCTCGACCTCGGCCTGGTAGTCGCGGCAGTATGCCTCATAGCTTTGGTTGGCCGCCACCGTAAGGACATTGACCATGTCATCTCGGACGCGCTGGCCGGACTGATCCACTGCCAGGCGCACGCCACGCCCGATTTCCTGGCGTTTGCGTGTCTCGGAGACGCTCTGGTTCAGCGTGCAGATCTGGAAGATATTCGGATTGTCCCAACCCTCCCTCAGGGCAGAGTGTGAGAAAATGAAGCAGGTCGGTTCTTCAAACGACAGCAGGCGCTCCTTGTCGCGCATGATCAGGTCGTAAGCCTCCTGGTCCTTGCGGGCTTCGCCCGAGGTGCTGTCCTCATACACAAGGTCACCGCCCTTTCGGCGGCTTTGGGCGAAGTAGGCCGCCTGAACCGCCTCCGGCTGCAGGTCGCGCCACTCGTCGTGCTGTCCCTTCAGGTCGTCGAAAGCCCGATCGAAGAGCTGCCGGATGAGGCCCGGTCGGCCATCGGGGCCGCGGTAGTTGGCCACCTGGTCGATGAAGAAGAGACTCAGGACCTTGATGCCGCGCGCACGCAGGAGATGCTGTCGCCGCAGGTGCCTCTCAATGGTGTAGCGGATCTGCTCGGCGAAGATGCGCTCGCGGTCAGGGCCGACCGCCTCGCCCTGGTTGATCTCGATCCGGTTCGAGAAACGCACTCGGCGGCCACTGACGTCGATCTCTTCCACGACATAGGGGCCGTATTCGCTACGGTTTGCCTTGGCTTCGAGACTCTCGCCGGCGGTCACGGTCACGACGGCCTCTTTGACCTGGCCCGTCGCCAGCAGGCGATGCACGGCGATGCGTGCGGCAATGGTGCGGGCACTGGTGCGGAAGCCGTCGAGGCGAAGGAAGACGCGGTTCTCGCTGGCGCGTTCGGTGACTCCGGCAACCTCGACCTTCTTGACGAGGCCTTGGCGGTAGGCCTCGTAGGGAGTCAGCCGGTAGACGACATTATAGGGGTTCCGGTGGGTGGCGCTGTAGCGGAGTGCCAGCAACGGCCTGAGCTGCACCAGGGCGCGAACACGCAGGTCACTCTCGAAATTCTGGGGTTCATCCAGGATGAGGACCGGGCGCGTCGCCTGGAGCAGATGAATCGGGGTCTCGCCCTGTAGCCGATCCGTGCTCTGGTGGATGATGTTTGTGGCTTTGTTGAACGAGTCGATGGTCATCACGAGAAACTCGACGCCGTCACTCATCGCGAACTGGCGTACCTGAGAGAGGTTGTCCGAGTCGTAGACGCTGTAGCGGTAGGGGGCGTTGTCGAACAGACCCGCGAAATGCTCGCGCGTCATCGCCAGAGTTTTCAGCACGCCCTCGCGGATGGCGACCGACGGCACCACGACAATGACTTTGCGCAACCCATAGACCCGGTGCAGCTCCAGAGCCGTTCTCAGGTAGACGTAGGTCTTGCCGGTGCCGGTCTCCATTTCGACCGAGAAGTTGGGGAAGCTCACCGTCCGGGTGCCGTCGGTCGTGGTGCAGTCGCCGGTGATGGTGCGCAGGGCGGGGTCGGGGGCGAGGCCGCTGATTTTCTGCGCCGCCTGGAGGTTGGCCAGGAGGTCCTCAGGGCTCAGGTCGAGACGATTGGGGACCGCGGCAATGCCGGTGGTAAGGGACAGCTCCAGGCCCGCGCCGACCCGCGCCTGTCCCTCGAATAGCCGCACCACCGCCGCAATGGCGGCAAGCTGGTAGTCCTGGTTGGCGTCGAAATGCAGCTTCATTCAGAATCACCGCTGATGTGTATCCCCGCCCAGCGAGCCCAGTGAGCACGCTCCGTCGAAAAGCGACACGACCGGCTCGATGTCGGGCCTGCCGGCGCGCCAGCGCACCCGGATCTGGCCGCAGGTGTCCAGCGCCTGCCGTCGGGCGAGCGTCACCTCCCGGATCGTGCGCTCGACGGCGCTGTCTCGACGGCTGGGTGAGCGAGGCACGCCTTGGGCTGTCATGTAGGCGCGGCTGGCGTGCTGGCTGATCCGGTGGACATCGTCCGGCGTTGGGAGTCTCCGGCCGCCCAGGCACCATGGGGTGAGCAATGCGACGGGGTCCGGAGAGAGCATTGTCTGCCAGACCGTCGGATGGTCCGCGCTCTCGGCACCATGGTGTGGAACC
>JAAYZO010000294.1 GCA_012514865.1 Lentisphaerota bacterium
GGAAGTTCCTTTCCTGTTGCTCTCCACCTGATCTCACGATCACGCAGTTACAGTTCCGTACGGAGCGCGGAGTGTCTCCGGCAGGGACTCGCACCCTGCTATGCAAACGCGCCCGAAGGCGCACTGGCACGGGCGTCCCGCCCGTGTCCGCCCCGCCGCGCCTCCCTCAGAGTGGCACGGGCGTCCCGCCTGAAAGTGGCACGGGCGTCTCGCCCGTGTCTGCGGCTCCGCCGCGTCTTCCCCAGCGTGGCACGGGCGTCCCGCCCGTGTCCGCGCCGCCGCGCCTTCCCCAGAGTGGCACGGGCGTCCCGCCCGTGTCTGCGCCGCCGCGTCTTCCCCAGAGTGGCACGGGCGTCCCGCCCGTGTTCTGCGCCGCTGCCGCCGCGCCAGTCCGCCGCCGGGGGCCGCGACCACGCGGCCCGCCGCGCTCCAGACACGGACGCACACGGACGCACACGGACGCACACGGACCGACACGGACGGGCTTCACGCACACGGAGTTCTGAGTTCTGAGTCCGGAGTCCGGACTCCCCCCTTCGTGTCCCTTAGTGTCCCTTCATGTCCTTTCATGTCTCTTCGTGTGCTTCGTGGGCAACATCCCCTCTCCCCCTCCCCCGCGACAGCCCGAGGTCAGAGGGAGCAAGCAGGGAGCAGGGAGCGGGGAGTCCGGCCCCACCGACGCACCGTCCACCGACGTACAGACGCACCTCTCCCTTTCCCCTCCCCATTCGTGTCATTCGTGTGATTCGTGGTTAACTTCCCCTTCCCCATCCGTGGGCTCCGTGGACCGTCTCCCTCCTCTCCCCCTCTCCCGCCCTTGCCCACGGCACTCCCGCGGGATATATAGGGAACAGGCGCCCGCGGGGCGCTCCACGACCGCAACCAGACGCCACGGACCATGCCTCAGCCCTTCTCACTGCTGATCAAGCCCGCCTCGGCTGACTGCAACCTCCGTTGCGCCTACTGCTTCTACCTCGACCACACCGGCTTCTACCCCGAGGCCGCCCGCCACCGCATGTCCGACGAGGTCCTGGCGCGCCTGGTGCAGTCCTACATGGCCACCGATCAGCCGAGCTACCATTTCGGCTGGCAGGGCGGCGAGCCCACCCTCCTCGGCGTCGATTTCTTCCGCCGTGTCGTCCAGTACCAGCAGCGCTTCGGCCGCGCCGGCGCCAGCGTCGCCAACGGCCTCCAGACCAACGCCACCCTCATCACCGCCGACCTCGCGGCCCTCCTGGCCGAGTACCACGTCCTCACCGGCGTCAGCCTCGACGGCCCCGGCGACCTCCACGACCGCTACCGCCTCAACCCCGCCGGCCATGGCTCCCACGCCGCCGTCCTGGCCGGCATACGCCGCCTCGAGGCGGCCCGCGCCGAGTTCAACATCCTGACCCTCGTCAGCGCCGCCAACATCCGCCACCCCGCCACGGTCTACCACTACCTCTGCGACCATGGCTGGCTCTACCACCAGTACATCCCCTGCGTCGAGCCCGACGACCAGCGCCGCCTGCAGCCCTTCTCGATCGGCGCGGACGAGTGGGGCGAGTTCCTCTGCCGGCTCTTCGATCTGTGGTACGCCGCCGATACCCGCCGCGTCTCCATTCGGCTCTTCGATTCGGTCCTGGCCCTCCTCGTCGACCAGGTGCGCACCATCTGCCCCTTCGGCTCGAACTGCTGCCAGTACTTCGTCGTCGAGTACAACGGCGACGTCTACCCGTGCGACTTTTTCGTCGAACGTCCCCTCCTCCTCGGCAATGTCACCCGCGACCCCTGGGAGAGCCTGCTGACCTCGCCGGTCTACGCCGCCTTCGGAGCCCGCAAGGCGCAGTGGCACCCGTCCTGCCAGGCCTGCCCGTGGCTCTGGATCTGCCAGGGCGACTGCCCCAAACACCGCCTCTGCGTCGCCGGCGGCGACCCGCGACAGCTCAGCCAGCTCTGCGCCGGCTGGAGGATGTTCTACGAACACACCATGCCGCGCTTCCGCGACCTGGCCGCCGCCATCACCAGCGACCGCCAGCGCGCCGCCGCGCGGACCCCGCGTCCACCCGGACGGCCACCCGGACGCAACGACCCGTGCCCCTGCGGCAGCGGCCGCAAGTTCAAACACTGCTGCGGACCATGACCGCGGACCGGACCCCGCGAAGGAGCCGGCTGTGATGCCACCCACGAGACAGGCAGTCGTCCTCGCCGCCATCGCGGCCGCCCTGCTCTGCCTCGCCGCCCTCCCCGGCAGCCTGACCTGGCGCCGCTGGCGTCAGCACGCCCGCGCTGAGAGCTTCGACGACCTCATCGAGACCACCGCCCGGCGCCATGGCCTCGCACCCGCCCTCGTCAAGGCCGTCGTCTGGAAGGAAAGCCGCTTCCAGATCTTCTGCGTCGGCCGCGCCAACGAAATCGGCCTCATGCAGATCACCGAGGGCGCCGTCAAAGACTGGAGCGACGCCCGCGGCATTGCCCCGCCCTCACGCTGCCTCTGCTTCGACCCCGGCCTCAATCTCGAGATCGGGACCTGGTACCTCGCCCGCGCCATGCGCACCTGGAAGGACTACCGCAGCGCCGACGTCCTCGCCCTCGCCGAGTATAACGCCGGCGGTTCACGCGCCCGCGCCTGGGCGCCGGCGAACCCACAGCAGGAACTCGCGGTCTCACAGGTTAGTTTTTCGAGCACGCGTCATTATATTGTTGAGATCAAGAGCAAATGGCATGACTTTGAACAGGCAAGACAATCGCTTCAGTGAACGGCGCCTCTCCGCCCTGGTGACCCTGCTGCAGGACGACAACCAGCAGGTCGCCTCTCTGGCTATGGAGCACCTCCTCAGCCTCGGACAGGTCGCCGATACGACCATCGCCGAGTACCAGGAGTCCCAGGACCCGCAGCTCCGCCAGCGCGTCCACCAGCTCAGCTCCATCCTCGCCCGCCGGCGCTCCCGCGAGGCCTTCATCGCGGCCCTCGGCCGCGAAGACCTCTCGCTCTGGGATGGCATCGTCCAGATCCACAGCCTGTTCGAGCCCATACCGCCGCGACAGACCCTCGAGGCCCGCGTCGATGAAATCGCCGCCGACCTCCAGCCCGGCGCGACCATGACCCACCAGATCGCCGACCTCATGCGTGAAAAGGAATTCACCGTGCCGTCGGACGATATCCTCGATGTCGACCTCTTCCTCGTCAACCGCGTCCTGGAAACGCGCTACGGCCACGCCGCACTCCTCTGCGTCCTGGCCAAACGCATCGCCCAGAGCGCCGGCTGGCAGGCCACCATCTGCCTCCACGGCGGACGCTTCTGCCTGATCGACCGCGACCATATCCTCCTCAAGCCCGCCGAAGGCTGGCAGTACAGCCGTATCGCCACCTCGGAACGCATCCACCCGTGCTCACGCAAGGATGTCCTCCTCGCCATCCTGGCGCAGCTCTTCATGGTCGCCCTCATCGACGGCCAGCTCAAAGACCTGCACCACTTCGGCACCATCCTGACCGCCCTCAACGGCCAGACGCTCTCAGCCCTGCCCTACCCGCTGAACAGCGACCCGTCCTGACACCCGCCGGCTTGCCGCCGCGTGCCGTCCCCAGAGTGGCACGGGCGTCTCGCCCGTGTCTGCGCCGCCGCCGCGCCTTCCCCAGAGTGGCACGGGCGTCCCGCCCGTGTCTGCGCCCCCGCCGCGGCAGCCCGCCGCCGGGGGCCGCGACCACGCGGCCCGCCGCGCGCCAGACACGGACGCACCCAGCGCGGGCTGTGCCCGCAACCCAAGCGGGGACC
>JAAYZO010000295.1 GCA_012514865.1 Lentisphaerota bacterium
GGCGGCGCCGGTGCCGCCGTCGTGGGTGGCGCTGCCGCCGAGGGTCAGGAGCAGTCGAGCGGCGCCGTGGCGCAGGGCCGCCGCCAGGAGCTCGCCGGTGCCGCGGGTGGTGGTCAGGTCCGGTCGCCGGCGGTCCTCGGGGACGAGGGTCAGGCCGCTGGCCTCGGCCATCTCGACGACAGCGGTGTGCGTGGCATCGATCCAGCCGTAGCGGGCGTGCAGGCGTTGGTCGGGCAGGGGGCCGGTGACGCCCGGGCATTCGCACCAGCGCCCGCCGCAGGCCGCCACCAGGGCCGCTGCGGTGCCCTCGCCGCCGTCGGCCATGGGCAGGCAGCGCACCACAGCCTGCGGGCAGACGCCTCGCCAGGCCGCCGCGGCCAGGTCACAGGCCGTGGCGGCGCTCAGGCTGCCCTTGAAGGAATCCAAGGCGACGAGGACGTGCATCGGTCACCCATCGGTCGGGCCGTATCGGCGGCCCGGCGCGGCTCGGCCGGGCGGCCGTTGCGGCGTCTCAGCGTCCGCAGCACTGCTTGAACTTCTTGCCGCTGCCGCAGGGGCAGGGGTCGTTGCGGCCGACCTTGGGGAGCTGCCGGCGCACGGTCAGTCCCAAGGGCAGTCCGGCGGGTGCTTCCGGTTCGCCGGCGGTGTCGCTGCCGCCGGCCGCCGGCAGTCCGCCGAACGGCTCGATAGCGTCGTGGATCTGTCGTTGCGGGGCGCCGCGGAAGAGGCTCTGGAAGGCGGTCAGGGTGGTGGCCGAGCGGAAGACATTCGAGCAGACCTGCTCGCGCATGGCGTCCATCAGCCCCGAGAACAGCCCATAGGCCTCCTGCTTGTACTCGACCAGGGGGTCGCGCTGGCCATAGGAGCGCAGTTGCACGCCCTGGCGCAGGGCGTCCATGGCGTAGAGGTGTTCCTGGTAGAGCGTATCGATGGCGCTGAGCATGATATGGCGTTCGAGGAAGCGCAGCGACTCGGGGTTCTCGAGCTTCTCCTTGAGGGTATAGGCCTGCTCGATCTGGTCGATGACCCGGCGGGTGACGCTGTCGGCATCGGTGGCGTCGCGGAAGGTATCCGGCCGGAAGCCGATGGGGAAGGTGTGGGTGCACCAGGTCTTGAATTCGCTGAGGTCGGGGGCGTCGTTCCTGCCGGCCGCTGCGAAGGCCGCTTCGACCTTCTCGGCGATGGTCGTGTACATGAAGTCGAAGAGCATCTCGCGCGGGGTATCGGTCAGGAGGATGTCGCGGCGGAGCCCGTAGACGGTCCCGCGCTGCTTGTTCATGACGTCGTCGTATTCGAGGGTACGCTTGCGGATGGCGAAGTGCTGCTGTTCGACGCGGCGCTGGGCGCGTTCGATGCTGCGGTTAAGGATGGGGTGCGAGAGTTCCTCGCCCTCCTGGAGGCCGAGTTTCTCCATGATGCCGGCGACGCGGTCCGATCCGAAGAGGCGCATGAGGTTATCTTCGAGGGAGACATAGAAGCGCGACGAGCCCGGGTCGCCCTGGCGGCTGCAGCGGCCGCGGAGCTGGCGGTCGATGCGGCGGGCGTCGTGGCGTTCGCTGCCGATGACGTGCAGGCCGCAGGGCAGGGCCGTCAGGAGGTCACGCAGGGTATGGGCCTCCGCCGGCAGGTCGGGCAGCTTCACCCCGGCGGCGAGCTGGTCGCGGCTCAGGGCCGTATCGAGGGCGAGGGTCTTGGACTCGACCAGGGTGCGGTCCAGGTAGACCACGCCGGGGCCGAGCTTGATGTCGGTGCCGCGCCCCGCCATGTTCGTGGCGA
>JAAYZO010000296.1 GCA_012514865.1 Lentisphaerota bacterium
CACTCGATCGTCGGGGCGATTTTCGGCATTGGCCTGGTCCAGGGCATGCGTGTGGTCAACCTGCGCATTCTGCGTGAGATTGTGGTCTGCTGGGTGGCGACTCCGTTCACCTCGGGCCTCCTCAGTTTCGTCGTGCTCAAGATCAGTGTCTGGCTCTGGCCGAGTCTGCAGTAGGATAAGGAGAGGCGATGTGAAAGGCACACGGAATATCCTGGGCTGGCTGGGCATGGAAGAAGCCCACAGCGTCATGCGCGAGGCCGAGCTGCACATCCAGGAGACCTGTAAGACGGTCACCTACCTGTCCGAGGCCGTGGCGGCCTTCCTCGCGGGCAACCTCAACGCCAAGATGGCCGCCATTATCCAGGTCAAGGAGAGCGAGCGGGTCGCCGACAAGCTCCTCTGGAAGATGATCGAGGAGCTCTCCGGGCAGCTCCTGGTGCCGCCGGACCGCGAGGACCTGCTGCGCTTCGTCACCGCCCTGGACAAGATCGCCGACACGACCAACAAGGCGGCACGGCTCCTGGCCTTCATCGAGAACCGCCCACCGGACGAGGTCCTGCGCAACATCGTCATCAGCGTCCAGATCATCGTCCGGGGCGCCGACATGCTGCGCGAGGCCATTCGCGCCGCCGTGCGCAACGACACCGCCAAGGCCCTGCAGCTCTGCGCCGAGGTCGAGCGCTGTGAACACGAGGCCGATGACCAGAAGCGCGTCCTCATCTCGGCGGTGCTGCGCGCCCGGCTCGAGGCCGCCGACCTGCTGCTGTGCTACAACCTGGCCGAGGCCCTGGAGTCCATCACCGACCGCATCGACACCGCCTCGGACCACATCAAGCGACTCAACGTCAAGGCCAGATGATGGCAACGACGCAGCAGAGCGGCTACCTGACCCTCGCCGGCCGGCACCTCTATGTCACGGTGTTCGCGCCGGCTGCGGCGCCCCGGGCAGCGGTGCTGCTGCATGAGGCCTTCGGCGAGGAGAAGAAGAGCGCCTTTCGGGTGATGGTGCGCCTGGCCCGCCAGCTCGCCGAGCAGGGCGCCGCGGTGGTGCGTTACGACCCCAGCGGCACCGGCGAGAGCAGCGGCGACGCCGCGGCGGCCACCTGGGACGACTGGCAGGCCGAGGCGGTCGGCATGGCGCAGTGGACGCGCGAGCGCTTCGGCGGGGTGCCGTGGTATGCGCTCGGGGTCCGCCTCGGCGCGTTCGCTGCCCTGCATGCGGCCAGCCACGCCGGCGCCGCCGGCGTTGTCCTGGTCGAGCCGGTGCTCTCGGGCGAGGACTGCCTGCGTGACCTGGAGCGCCGCCAGCTCATCAAGCAGGCAGTGACCGGCACCGACGGCGCCGCCGCGGCCGGCAGCGCCGAGCGCTGGGCTCGCGGCGAGGCCGTCGATTTCGGCGGCATCCCGGTCGGCGCCCGCCTGGCCGAGAGCCTGCGCGGTGAGGTCCTCTGCCAGCGTCTCGAGGGCCTCCCGGCGGCCTGCCCGCTGCAGGTCCTGCGGGTCTCGGGCGGCAGCAGCTTCCCGCCTGCCTGGGGGCCGCTGACGGCGCGCGCCGCGGCGACGCCGCCCGGCCGGGCGGTGGTGGTGCGCGACAAGCCCTTCTGGGGCCAGATTGAGTACTACGAATCCGATGCTGTGCTGCGCGAGGTCGGCGCCTTTCTGAGCGCCGCCGCCGGCCTGGCCGCACCCCCGGAGGGCTCCTGACCTTGCGTTGCCGCTGCCGTCATGGGCTCATGGTCGTTGCGGTGCTGCTGGCACTCGGCGGCCAGCCGGCCGCCCGGGCGCAGATCCGGGCCGGGCTGGAAGGCCTCGCCTGGCAGTCACCCGAGACCATGCACGCCCGCGAACGCGCCCTCGTCGACGCCCTCGCCGAGCCCATGCTCGCCGCCCGCGACTGCAGTGCCGCGCTGCAGTCCTGGTTCGATGCCCGGACGGCCGACGCGCGCGGCGACAAGGAGGCGGCCCTGAAGGCCTGGGATGCCGGCCTGAAGGCCCTCGCGGCGCCGCTGCCGCTGTTGCCCGAGCCCGCCGTGGCGGACCTCTCCAGAGTCCGCCTCGTGTCGGTCCAGCGCCTCGGCGGCGCCGAGCTCTACCTGGTCGACGGCATGGTGGTCCGCTGGACCAGTCCGGCCGGAACGCAGTATGGCCTCTGCATGGTGCCGTCGTCACGGCCGGAGGGGCACCGTTTTCCCCTGCTGGTCTACGTCCATGGCGGCCTCGAGGGCCTGAAGGCCGACGAGGTCCTCTGGCTCGGTGAGCAATGCCGTCAGGGCTACGTCGTCCTGGCGCCGGCGCTGGGGGGCCAGCCCCTGGTCAGCGGTTCGCTGCCGGATCTGGCGGCGTTGCGCAGCGAGGGCCCGGCGGGTGACGCCGCGGCGGATGCCGTCGAGGTCATGGCTCTGATGCATGGCGCGCGCCTGTCGACGGCGATTCAGGCCGACCGCTGTGCCGTCCTTGGCCTGGGCCATGGCGCTACGGTGGCGCTGCTGGCGGCGTCGCGGTCGGGCCTGCCCTCGTGCGTGGCGGTGGCCGAGGCACGACGCCTGAATCCCTTCCGTGCCTACCTCGCCCGCCTGCAGCGCGGCGAGAATACCTGGTCCGACTGGGCCGCCTTCTGCAACCTGGCGCCCGCCGAACAACTGGCCGGCCTGCGCCGCCAGAGCGCGGCGCACGCCGCTGCGACCCTGCGCTGCCCCGTCCTCCTGGGGCTCTACCAGAGCGACACCGGCGGCCTCGAGGAACAGGCCCACCGGGATGTCCTGGCGGCCTTGCCCGCGGACGGCCCCGGCGGACGGCTCGAGGTCCTGCCCGACCGGCGCTCAGCCGGCACGGGGAAGACCCCGGAGACCGTCTGCCGTCGGACCCTCCGCAGCCTCGTCGACTTCATCCGGACGGTCGTGCCGCCCGATGATGGCAAGGACGCCCTGCTGGCGCCCGAGCCGAACCCCCAAACCCCTGGTGGCCGCTGAGATGAGTGCCGAGCTGGTTCCCTATGCCGAGGTCGAACCCGGACTTCGCGACGAAGCCGTGACGCTGACGGTCCACGGCGAGAGCGTCTGCGGCCATGTCGCCCGCGGCCGCCGCGCCGGCCGCACCGGCGTCGTCCTGGTGCATGGCTGGAGCGGCTATCGCAGCGGCCCGCACGGCCTCCTGACCGCCCTTGGTCGCACCCTGGCCGCGGCCGGCTGGCCGAGCCTGCGTTTCGACTTCCGCGGCCGTGGCGAGAGCGGCGGTCAGGGCCTGGAGAGCACCCTGCTGACGATGGCCGATGACCTGGTCGCGGCCTCGGAGTGGTTCGCCCGCACGCACGGCCTGCAGCGCCTCGTCTATGTCGGCCTCTGCTCCGGCGGCAATGTCACGGTCGGGACCCTGGCGCGGCTGCCGATGGCGGCCGGGCTGGTCCTCCTCAGCGTCTACCCATTCTCCGATGGCGATGCCTTCGGCCGCGATGTGCATCGCACCTGGCACTACGCCGGCGTCTACCTGCGCAAGGCCCTGCGCGGGGACACCTGGTCGCGGCTGTGCCGCGGCGATGTTCGCGTCGGCCAGGTCTTCCAGGTCCTCTTCGGGCACTTCCTGAAGCGCGGGCGCAACCGCCGCAAAGAGGGCGCTCCGGCGGCCGGCGATGCCGCGAAGGCGCCGGCCGGCGGCAGCGGCGCCGCGCTGGGGCGCACCACCAAGGCTTCGGCGCAGGAGAGCCGCAAGGCCGGCCAGGAGGCCCCGAAGAAGCACCTGGCCAACCTGCGCCAGGACCTCCCCGTCCTCATGGTCTACGGCACCGCCGACCCCGACGCCGGCGCGGCCCGGCCGTACTTCGGCGACTACGCCCGCGAGCGCGGGCTGCCCATCGAGTTCGTCGAGATCCCCGGCGCCAGCCACAACTTCACCTCGCTCGCCTGGAAGGACGAGATCGGTCGCCTGGCGACCGCCTTCCTCGAACAGCACGGCCTGGCGGACTGAGGGCGGCCCCCCAGCCTCGCTGAGAGATCGCGTCGCGGTGCTGCCAGCGCCGGCGGGGCGGAGGTGGCGCCTTCGCGTCTGTGGCCACTCGCGGCGCCTCCCCACGGGCCTCCGCTCCGGCGCCCTGCGGCGCCTCCCCGCGGGCCTCCGCTCTGGCGCCCTGAAAGGGCATCATTCATCAGCCCAGGGCAACGCCCCATAAGCGCTAACCAAATACCTTGACAGTCCCAGTCATTACGGCTACACTATCTGTGACCATACAGGAGGTTTGCAGATGGACG
>JAAYZO010000297.1 GCA_012514865.1 Lentisphaerota bacterium
AACGCCCAACGCCCAACGCCCAAGGCGGAAGGGAACGCCCAACGTCCAACGCCCAAGGCGGAAGGGAACGCCCAACGTCCAACGCTGACGCGGGAAGGGAACAGGCGGGACGCCCGACGCTTTTCTTGCGCTTCTTGCGCCTCTTTGCGGCATCCCTCTTTCGGCTCGTATGAAAGATCGCGTCGTGGCGTGCCTCGTTTTGTCGCAGACTTTCAGCCTGCCATGCGGAACGGTCCATTTCCCAGGGCGTTGCCCTGGGCTGATGAATGATGCCCTTTCAGGGCGCCAGGCCGCCGCGGCGAAGGTGGGCGCCACGAGCCGAGTGGCGCTCCCCCGGGCGCTGCTGGCGCCCGGGAGGTCCACGGGCGGCGCCGTGGACCTACTTGCTGCGCCGGGGAACCACTTACTGCGCCGGGGACGGCGCTGTAGCGGCGGCTGTCCTCAGCCGCTCTGAGAGGGGCGCCATCGGCGCCTGTGCATGGCTGTGTGTGGCGTCAGGCGTCGGCGCGGAGGGGGCGGTGGCCGCAGCGGGCGCGGCCGGCGTTGGCGGCCTGCCAGAGGGCTGGGTCGGCGGCGAGGTCGCGGACCAGCCGGCCGGTGCTGGTGCCGAGCTGTTCGGCCGCCTCGGCGAGGCGGAAGTCGTGGGCCTCAAGAGCATCGAGGACGGCACCCATCCAGGCCGGGTAGTCGGCGGAACGCGCCCCGGGGCGCTCGTTGCCCGGCGGCGCGGCCGGTGGGCGACAGCGGCAGATGAGGGCGATCTGCTCGCGCAGCTTGCGCAGGGCCAGGTGGCGGTTCTGGTGTTGGGAGCGCGTCTCGTCGCAGGCGGCGACGGCGCCGGTCGCGAGGTGGGTCAGGCGCACGGCGCTGTCGGTGCGGTTGCGCTTCTGGCCGCCGTGGCCGGTGCCGCGGAAGACATCCATGCGGCACTGGCGCAGGAGGGCTTCGTCGGGCATGGTAAGCAGCGCCAGGCGTTCCGCCGGGCTGAGCGGTGTCGGTGTCGCGGGCTGGCGGTGGTCGTCTGGCATAGCTCGAAGGTAGTGCCGCGGCGCGTCGGTCGCCAGCGTGGTGCATGAGGAGGATCGTGGTGTGATGAGACGACGGGCGATTGCAGGGGCGGGTATTCTGGTTGCCTGGCTGGTGCTGGCGGGTTGCGGCCACCTCATGGCACCGCCGGATCTGCCGGCGGTCAAGGCCGATGTGGCACGCTACATGGAGAGCCCGGCCTACGAGCGCGACGTGCGCCGGGCCCTGCGGCCGGTGCGGCAGGCGCTGCGACGGCTCGACGCCGCGTCGGCGACCGGCACCGCGATGGTGCTGGACATCGACGAGACCGCCCTGTCGACCTACGAGTACCAGAAGGGCCTCGGCTTCGGCCACTACGGCCCGGCCTGGCACGAGTGGCAGCGCCAGCGCCGGGCGGTGGCGCTGGAGCCGGTCCTCGAGGTCTACCGCGAGGCCCGCGCCCGCGGCATGGCGGTGTTCTTCGTCACCGGCCGGCGCGAGCGTTCCCGGGCGGACACCGAGGCGAACCTGCGCCAGGCCGGCTACGAGGACTGGTCCGGGCTGTGGCTGAAGCCCGACGACCACCGCGAGCCCTCGGTGGCGCCCTACAAGGCGTCATGCCGGGCGCAGATCGAGGCGCAGGGTTACCGTATCCTCTTTAATATAGGGGATCAGGACAGCGACCTTGCCGGCGGCCATGCCGAGCACACGGTGCGTCTGCCGAACCCGATCTATCGGGTCGAGTGAGCGGCCGGCCAAGGTGTTCCCTGCGAGTGGTCGCGTTCGCGTCTTCGCGTCGTGGTGCTGTCGATGCCGCCCCGGCTCGTGGACGCGTTCGCGTCTGTGGACACTCGCGCTCCACACCGGTGGCCAGCAATGTTTCGCCTTGCCATGGCCGGCGCCAGACCGCCGGAGACCTTGCTGAAGCCGGTGCTCTGACGGGGAAGGCCCAGCAAACGAGAGGTCACGCCCCACCGGCCGAACTCGACGGACCGGTCAGGCCTCCCATCGCCGACTTGTCGGCGGTGTCTGCCGGCCTTATCGTAGGCGGTCCCCTCGGGAAGGCCCCACGCGCCCAGGCGCGGGCTGCGGCGTCGGCTGCGGCGGTGCGCGGGACTCGTGGGGCGTTCATGGGGCCACGGGATCGCCATGTCGTTCTGGAAACACCGTCAGCAGATCGGCCTCGCGGCCCTGATCATGAGCGGCAGCGTGCTGCTCTCGCGGATCATCGGTCTGATCCGCGACAAGGTCATCTCCTACCTCTTCGGCGCCGGCGGCGAGTCGGATCTGTACTTCGCGGCCTTCGTGGTGCCGGATGTCATCAACTACCTCCTGGCCGGGGCCTACTTCTCGATCACCCTGATACCGCTTCTGGCGGAGCATTTTGCGCGTGACGATGATGACGGCTGGCGGCTCTTCTCGGCGGTCTTCACCTGGGTCGGCGTGCTGTCGGTCGCGGTCACGGCCGCGGCGATGGTGGCGGCGCCGCAGTTGGCGCCGCTGGTGGCGCCGGGGGCGGATCCCGAGCGCCTCGTGCGGCTGACCGCGCTGTTGCGCATCGTGCTGCCCGCGCAGGTCGCCTTCCTCCTCGGGTCGTGCCTGACGGCGCTGCTGTACCTTCGCAAGCAGTTCTTCATTCCGGCGGTGACGCCGCTGATCTACAACGGCCTGAGCATCGTCGGCGGCGTTCTCCTGCGTCATCGCGGCATCGAGGGCTTCTGCTGGGGCGTCCTGGCCGGTGCCTGGGCCGGCAATCTGATCCTGCCCTGGCTTGCGGTGCGGCGCGGCGACGGCCTGCGTCTGCGGGTCTGTTTTGCGCATCCCGCCCTGCGGCGTTTTGCCTGGCTGGCGCTGCCCCTGATGCTCGGCCAGTCGATTGCGGTTCTCGACGAGCAGTTCGTCCGGCTGTTCGGGTCGCTGGCGGGCACCGGCGCGGTGAGCTGGCTGAACTACGCCCGTCGTCTGACGATGGTGCCCATCGGGGTGGTCGCTCAGGCCGCCGGCGTCGCGTCGTTCCCCTTCATGGCAGACCTCGTCGCCCGCCGCGACTTCGACCGCCTCCACCAGACCGTCAACCACACCCTGCGCAACCTGCTCACCCTGCTGATCCCGATCTCGGCCTGGATGATGATTGCGGCCGAGCCCACCGTCCGGCTGATCTTCGAGCAGGGTCGCTTCGGCAGCGCCGACACGGCCCAGACTGCAGTCGTGCTGCGGGTCTTCCTCGCGATGGTCTTCTGCTGGGGCGTGCACCAGCTCATCAGTCGGGCCTTCTATGCCCGCCAGGACACCCTGACGCCGGCCCTGATCGGCACCGTGATGACGGTGCTCTGCCTGCCGCTGTACTGGCTCCTGGCGCGCCTCTGGCAGGCGACCGGCGTGGCGGTGGCGAGTGTCCTGTCGATCGGCCTGTACACGCTGGTCCTGAGTGCCTGGTGGGCCCGGTGCCATGGCCGGGCTGTCTTTGCGGGCCTGCCGTGGGCGCTGCTGCGGCTGGCGGTGCTCTCGGCGCTGGCGGCGCTGCCGGGGTGGTACCTCCCGGCGCTGGTGCCGGCGAGCCTGTCGGCGCGGCCGTACCTCGGTGCCCTGGCGGCGCTGGTGGTGAGCCTGGCTGGCTTCGGGGTGCCCTTCCTGATGCTGTCGATGCTGGCGATTCCGGACCTGCTGCGGCCCTGCCTGGAGCGGCTCGGTCCGGCGGGCCGCCTGGTGCTGCGCTGCTGTCGTCGGTCGTAACGGAGGAGGTCGCGAACCATGCGTCGGGGTTGTTTCCGCGTCGTGCTGGCCGTCGTGGTGGCCCTGTCCAGTGTCGTCTCGGCGGGCCCGGCGGCGGTCTTTCTCGAGGGCCTCCAGGCGTCCTGTGCCGAGCTGCGGTTGCAGGGCGCCCGGCGTGAGGCCGCGGCCGCAGCGGCGGCCGAGCGCTTCCTGGCTGGCGGCACTCTCTGGGTGACGGGGTCGATCCCGCGCTTCGACATCGAGTGGCTGGGCCGTGCCGGCGGTCTGATGGCGGTGCGGGCTCTGCGCGAGGTGTCGGCGGTCCAGCCGGGCGATGTCGTGGTCTACGGGAGCCGCGACGGCGCCGCGGCCGCGGATGCCGCCTGGCTGCGGCCCCTGCGCGAGCGTGGCGCCATGGTGGTGGTCTTCGCGCCGCAGGACGCCGCCGCGGCCATGGGCACGGTCGCCGATGCCTGTCTGACGGCCGGGATGGCGTCCACGACGCCGCGGCGTGGCGAGGCCCTCGCCGTCATGGCGATGGCCGACCTGTGGGCCTTCACCGGCGATCTGGCCGCCGCCTGCTCGCGGGCCGGCCGCTGGCCGGTCTTCTGGCAGAGCGTCATGGTCCCCGGCGCCCGTGAGCGCAATGCGCGTTTCAGGGGCACGACCTGGCATGAGGGCGTCGCGGTGCCGCCGCAGGCTCCCGGCGCCCTCGGCGAGCGCTACCTCGCAGGCATCGCGGCGGACCTGGACGGCCTGCGCAGCCAGGAGGACCGCCTCGTCGCTGCCGGCGCCGTCGTGCGCTCGGCCTGGTCCGGCGGGCGGACTGTCTTCCATGCCAACCTCGGGCACTTCGAGCCGGTGCGCCTCCTCGACGCCGAGCCGCCGCGGGCGTTGCGGGTCCTGACCGGGAAGGACCTCGCCGCCGATCTGCGC
>JAAYZO010000298.1 GCA_012514865.1 Lentisphaerota bacterium
CGGTCCGCCCGGCTGCGGAAGTTGAGCACGATGCGATGGCGGAGGACGGGGGCGGCCATGGCGCGGACGTCCTCGAAGTTCACATGATAGCGCTTGGCCAGCAGCGCGCGGGCCTTGGCCCCGAGGACGAGGTACTGGGAGGCGCGGGGGCTGGCGCCGACGCTGGCATAGTCGCGCACATGCTCGGGGGTGTAGGACGAAAAGCCGGGCCGCGAGGCCCCCACCAGGCGCACGGCGTAGTCCACCACGTCGTCGGCCACGGGCACGCCGCGGACGATGCGCTGGAGCTGGAGCAGCTCCTCGGCGTTCATCACCCGCGAGACATCGGCGCAGGCGTTGGTGGTGGTGCCCTTGACGATGCTGGCCTCCTCCTCGGGCGATGGATAGGCGATCTTGACGCAGAACATGAAGCGGTCGAGCTGGGCTTCGGGCAGGACGTAGGTGCCCTCCATCTCGATGGGGTTCTGGGTGGCGATGACCATGAAGGGGGGCTTGAGGTCGTAGGTCTTGCGGCCCACGCTGACCTGATGCTCCTGCATGGCCTGGAGAAGGGCCGCCTGGGTCTTCGGCGGGGTGCGGTTGATCTCGTCGGCGAGGAGGATGTGCGCGAAGACCGGCCCGCGGATGAAGCGGAACTCGCGGCGGCCGCTGGCGGCGTCCTCTTCCATCACCTCGGTGCCGAAAATGTCCGCCGGCATCAGGTCGGGCGTGAACTGGATACGCTTGAACTGCAGCGAGAAGAGCCGCGCAATGCTCTTCACCAGGAGGGTCTTGCCGAGGCCCGGCACACCGACCAGGAGGCCATGACCGCGCGCCAGGAGCGTCACGATGATCTGCTCGATCACCGACTCCTGGCCGACGATGACCTTGCCCAGCTCCGACAGCATGCGGCTGCCGGCACCGGCGATGCGCTCCACGGCTTCGCGACCCTGATCTTGCATGCGACTCTGCCTCGCTGAGGCGGGCGCGGGCCCGCCCGGGATGCTGCTCGTGTCGGCGCGTCGCACGGCCTTGGACAGAGCCGCCCCCAGGCTCTATGGTTCTGCACCGCGTCCGCCCGACGCACGGAGTCCGTACCATATTCGGCAGGCCCCCACAATGCGAGTTATCGAGCCGCACATTCACATGATCGCCAGGACCACCGCCGACTACGAGCGCATGGCCCTGATGCACACCGTCGCCTGCTGCGAGCCGGCCTTCTGGGCCGGCTATGACCGCACCAGCGCGGAGGCGTTCTATGACTACTTCACCCACCTGACCACCTTCGAGCCGACACGCGCGGCGCAGTACCTGATTCAGCACTACGCCTACATCTGCATGAACCCGAAAGAGGCCGACGACCTCGCCCTGGCCCGCGAGGTCATCGCCTTCATACCCGAGTTCCTCGAGCGCCCGAATGTCCTCGGCATCGGCGAGATCGGCCTGAACCGCTGCACCGCCAACGAGCTGGTCGTCTTCGAGGAGCAGGTCGAGCTGGCCGTGCAGCGCCGCCAGCTCCTCTGGCTGCATACGCCGCACCTCGGCGACAAGCTCAAGGGCACCCGCCTCATGCTCGACGCCCTCAAGGCCCGCGGCGATGTCGACCCGGAACGCGTCTGCTTCGACCACATCGAGGAGCACACCGTCGGCATGGTCCGCGACGCCGGCTTCTGGGCTTCGATGACCATCTACCCGGTCACCAAGAACTCGCCGGCACGCGTCGTCGACACCCTCGAGTCCTACGGCATCGACCACCTCATGGTCGACGCCTCGGGCGACTGGGGCCCCTCCGACCCCGGGACCCTCCACCAGGCTATCTTCGAGATGCGCCGACGCGGCCATGACGACGACACCGTCGAGACGGTCTTCTACGACAACCCGTGCTTCTTCCTCGGACAAAGCCCGCGCTTCGCCCTCAGGCCGCGCCGCCCGCGTGCTGACGCCTGGGGCGAGCGCGGCGCCGCTCCGTCGAGCGCCACGTCGAGCGCCACGACGAGCGCCACGGCGAGCGCCACGGCGACGCCATGAGCGCCGCGCCGACACGCCTCCAGGCATGGTCACAGCTCCTGCGCGTGCCGAATCTGGCGACGGTCCCCGGCGACCCGGTCGTCGGCGCTGTCCTGGCCGCCGGGGGCCAGGCCATCCTCTGGCGGCCGCTCCTGTGCAGTGCCGCCGCGGCGCTGTGCCTGTACATG
The DNA here is from genome assembly GCA_012514865.1 of Lentisphaerota bacterium. Lineage (GTDB taxonomy): Bacteria > Verrucomicrobiota > Lentisphaeria > Oligosphaerales > JAFGRS01 > JAGVUW01. The sequence goes on from JAAYZO010000298.1 coordinate 2,175, forward strand.
GTCGGGCTGATCCTGAATGACCTCCACGACCTCGCTGACGACCGCGTGAACCGCCCGGAACGCCCCCTGCCCCGCCAGCTCATCAGCGTCCGCGCTGCCGTCGTCGCGGCGCTGTTCCTGGCCGCCCTGGGCCTCCTGGCGGCGCTGAGCGCCGGCCCGCGGACAGCCCTGGCCGGCCTCGGGCTGCTCGGCCTGATCGGCCTGTACACCTTCGCCGCCAAGGCCGCCGCGCCGACGGCCTGCCTGGTGATGGGCCTCTGCCGCGGCGGCAGCGTCCTGCTCGGTGCCGCCGCGGCGGGCTGGAACCGCCCGGCGCTCCTGGCGGCCGCGGCCTGGGCCGTCACCATCGGCAGTGTCACCTGGCTCTCCCGCGGCGAAGACCGCCGACAGCGCCCGGGCTGGCCGGTGCTCCTGCCGCCGCTGGCCATGGCCGGCGGCCTCGCCGCGGCCTGGGCCGGGCTTCCCGCGGCCGGCGCCTTGGCCAAGGCCGGCTTCGCCATCGTTGCCGCCAGCGCCCTCGGGCTGGCCCTCCGACAGAGCCTGCGGCTCTTCCACCACGACGTCCCGCCGGCGGCCGCCCGCGCCGCCGTCGGCGGCTTCATCGCACTCCTGGTGCCCTGGCAGGCCGCCGTGGTCATCCTCGGCGACCGCCCGGGCACGCTCGCGGTGGCCCTCGGCCTGCTGGCCCTGTGGCCCCTGTCACGGCTCCTGGCCCGACGCTTCAGCGCCAGTTGAGAGGACACACCATGGCCAAGCTGCTCGTCATCGAGGTCGCCGGGCTGGGCTGGGACCTGGCCGAACGCCACGGCCTGCCCGGCCTCGACGGCGCTCTCGCCCCAGCGCCGCTGAAGCCGTGCTTTCCGGCCGTGACCTGCACGGCCCAGGCGACCTTCCGCACCGGCCTGCCGCCACGCGACCACGGCGTCGTCTGCAATGGCCGCATGGACCGCCGGGCCTGCCGGGTCGATTTCTGGAACCAGTCTGCCAGGCTGGTCGAGGGACCGCGCCTCTGGGACGCGGCGCGCTCGGCGGGCCTGCGGGTCGGCATGATGTTCTGGCAGCAGAGCCTGGGCGAGGCCGCGGATCTGGTCCTCTCGCCGGCGCCGATTCACTGCCATGGCGGCGGCATGATCCAGGACTGCCATGGCCTGCCCGCCGGGCTCTACGGCCGCCTGAGCGCCGCCGTCGGCAGGCCCTTCCGGCTGCAGCACTACTGGGGACCGCTCGCCTCGGCGCGCTCCTCGCGCTGGATCGCCGCGGCCACGGCGGCCGTCCTCGCCGACGCCGACCTCGCGCCGGAGCTGCTCATGACCTACCTGCCGCACCTCGACTACGTCCTGCAGAAGCGCGGCCCCGATGACACCGCCGCGGTGCGGCCGGCCCTGCGCGAGACCGCCGGGCTGATCGCGGCGCTCTCGGCCACGGCCCGTCAGCACGGCTATGAGATCCTGGTCTGGGGCGACTACCCGATCACACCGGCCGAGCAGGTCGTCTTCCCCAACCGCCTCCTGCGGGAGGCCGGACTGTTCAGCGTGCGGCCGGTCGGCCGGCGGACCTACCCCGACCTCTACCACAGCCGCGCCGTCGCCATGGTCGACCACCAGGTGGCCCACGTCTACGTGCGCGACCGCGCCGACCTCGAGCGCGTGCGCGCCTGCCTGGCCGCCGCACCCGGCGTGGCCGAGGCCGCGCCGCCACCGCCCGAGCTGGCCCACCCCGACGCCGGCGACCTGGTCCTGACCGCGTCACCCGGCGCCTGGTTCGCCTACCCGTGGTGGTCGGAACGCCGCGAGGCCCCCGACTACGCCAGCCATGTCGATATCCACAGCAAGATCGGCTTCGATCCCTGCGAGCTGTTCTGGGGCTGGCCGCCGCCGGGCGTTGGACAGGATCCGACACGGGTGCGCGGCACCCACGGCCGCGACGACCGGCCCAGCCTCAGCGCCGCCTCGACCGCGGCCCTGCGCGGCACCGCCAGCCTCGCCGACCTGGCCGGCCAGGTCAGGGCCTTCCTCCAGGAGTGACACCAGGAACCGGGATGGGGCGGCCTCATCGGGCAGACACGTGCTTCCCGGCATCGCGCGCCAGGGGCAAAGCGCAACAGAGGCACAGGGCAAGCCGGAGTGCTGTGAGTGGGTCCACGGCGCCGTGCGTGGACCGGGTTCACCGGCGGCGCGGGGGTGGGCGCCACGAGCCGAGTGGCGCTCCCCCGGGCGCGGCTGGCGCCCGGGGGGTCCACGGACGGCGCCGCGAACCACCTTGCCGCGCCGGCGGCCTCAAGCCGCTCCGCGGGCGGCGGCCCGGGTGGCGCGGCGGGCTGGGGGCGGCTAGGGTACTGGCGCCGGCGCGAGAGGATGACTGGCAGGGGCCGTGCCCATCGCGCGGCGGCGCCGACAGGCGGCTCCGCCGCCCGGGTCGCGCGCCAGGCCCCGTGGGATGACGTGCATCGCGACCCTTGTGATCGCCGGCGAGAGAGGCTATCCATGAATGCAGACCCTGACACGACGGCGCCGCGGGCCTGGCTGAGCACGCCGCGCCGCCGCATTCTCGTGCTGGTGGCGCTGGCGCTGGTCCTCGGCGTTGTCCTCACCGCCCTGCTGTGGCGCGGTCCGTCCTGGACCGCCTACGAGCTGGCCGGCACCGGCCTGGTGGTCGAGCTGCCGGTGAGCCCGGAGGGCTCGCGGGCCGGCACGGCCGCCGAGCCGGTACCGCTTTTCCAGGCGCGCTCCGCAGACCTGGCCGTGCTGGCCAGCGGTGGCGCGGTGCCGGCCGGGGCGGCGCCGTCCGCCGCCTTCCTGGCCCGTCAGGCGATGGCACAGGTGCAGCTCTCGCCCGGCTTCACCGATCTCGAGTACCAGCTCGGCGAGGGCCGTATCGATGGGACCCCCTGCCTGCGGGTCGGGGGGACGTTCCGCCGCGACGGCGTGCCCTGCCGTCTCTCGGGGGTCTTCATCGTAACCGCCGAGACGCACGGTCACCTGCTCTGTTTCTGGCAGACGGCCGAGGGCGCGCGTCTGGCGCGCCGGGTCCTGGCCTCGGTGCGGCCCTCGTCCTCGCGCTGAGGGCCGGGCGGTGCGTCGGGCCCGCCGGCGGTGGCGTCGGTCCCGTCTGTCGTCGGCGCGGTTGGTCGGGGTCATCGTATCACAGCCTTGAGGAGCGCCATGCAACGTACTCACCGTTTTCCGACTCGTTCGCGCGTCGTGTCGCTGCCCTGGCTGCTGTCGCTGCTTCTGGCGCCGGCGGTATGGCTCGCGGCGGCGCCGCTGGCGGGGGCGCTGCCGAATCCGGGCTTCGAGGAGGCGGCCTTGGGGTGGGCTCGGTGGCCGGACGGCTCGGGCACGACGGTGGCGCTCGACGCGACCGTGGCCCATTCGGGCCGCCAGTCGCTCCATCTCCAGGCGCATGCTTCCGACGACCGCATGTTCCCCAACGCCCCGGTCACCGGCCTGACCCCGGGCGGCATCTACCGCGTCACCTGCTACGTCCGCCGCGGGCCGTCGGTGCCGCGTGAGGCGGTGACGGTGCACTGGAACATCCGCACCACCGGCCCGACGCCGGCGTCGGAGCGGCTCCTGCCGATGATGCCCGAGTGGCAGGCTGAGGGCGACTGGGAACGCTGGGTCGGCATCCTCCAGCTCCCGGGCAACGCCGATACCGTGCAGTTCTGCCTGGGCCTGCAGGAGGCCGTCGGCGAGGTCTGGATCGACGACATCGGCATCGAGGAAGCGCGTGGTGACGCGGCGCTGACCTCGAGTGTCTGGCGCACCATCGGCATCGGCGTTGAGATCGGCGGCGCCCCGCAGCGGCGCTACAACGCCCACAAGGCCGCCAATGGCCCCGTCTACCAGGTCTCCAGCCAGTACAACCGCCTGATGTTCCGGCAGGCCTTCGCCGAGGACGCCCTGCGGCAGGCCGAGAGGCACTGCCGCCATGCCGGGCAGCCGGTGCCGGCGGCGCTGGCCGAGGGCCTTGCCGGCATGGAGAAGGCCCTGGAGGGCGCCTACGACGCCTACGTCGCCGCCTTCACCTCCGGCCAGGACGCCGACTGGGCCGCCTGCCGCGACCGCCTGGCGCATCTGGAGCAGCGCTGTGCCGCAGCCGAGGCCGCCGCGGTGCAGTCGACGCCGGCGCCGCTGCCGGCCGGCGAGCTGCCGCCGCACCTCGGGCGTCAGGACCGCGCGGTGCCGGCCTTCGGGCCCGACGGCCGGATGAACCGCCTCCTCTTCGGTGTCTGGGGGCCGCTGGAGTTCAGCGAGCAGGAGGAGCCCTACGAGTTCGAGTTCCACTCGGCCGTCGCCGGGAGCCCGGCCGACGGCAGTCAGGAGACGCCGGATTTCAGCTTCATCAAGGAGACCTGCGACCGCCTGCAGGAGAAGGGCTACCGCGGCAGCTTCGGGTACCTCATGTTCGGCATCCACGAACGCATGTACGCCCCCGAGTGGCTGCTGGCGCGCCATCCCGGCACGCCGGGCCTGCACCGCGTCTCCTGGGATGGCCTCACGGCAGCATCGACGAGCGGCCGCGAGCAGTGCCTGGACTACTTCCACCCGGCCGTGCAGGGCTTCATCGATACCTACCTCGAGCAGTACGCCGCCGCCTGCCGCGACGAGCCCCGCGTCCTCTTCCACGAGACCAGCCAGGAGGCCTACCCGGACTTCAAGGCCGCGTCGGGGGCCATGCGCCAGAGCGGCTACGGCCCGCACGCCCTGGCGGCCTTCCATGCCTGGCTGGCGGCGCAGTACGGCGATGTCGCCGCCCTGAACCAGGCCTGGGGCACCGCCTACGCCGCCTTCACGGCCGTCGAGCCGCCGCCGGACGCCTATGTCCAGCCCGGGCGGCCCCGCGATGCCCTCACCGCCGAGTTCGAGCGTTTCCGCGAGAATGCCTACATCGACTACCTGGCGCGCGCCTACAAGGCCCTCAAGCGCGGTGATCCCGGCCGGCCGGTCGCGGCCCGCCACAGCGCCCTCCTGCGCCAGATCAACGGCGCCCGCATCTTCGAGACCTGCGACGTGCTCTCCTGCCACAGCCGGGCGCCGCAGATGGGCCTGATGACGGTCTACGCCAACAGCCTGGCCCGTCTCGAGGGCAGGTCGCTGGGCTACCTCGAGGACTTCTGGGGTGTTCAGGAGCAGGGCCACCGGCCCTGGGACGAGCGCGCTCAGCGGGCCGGCCTGCAGGCTCACGTCCAGCGCCAGTGCATCTGGGGCCAGACGCTCCAGATGAAGTGGTATGCCTACACCGCCGGCGCCTACCTGTTCACCTACAACGGCAACTGGTTCGACCCCCGTTACGACATCACCACCCTGCGCTACTGCGCGCCCGCCCTGGCCGTGGCGAAGCGCGCCATGGAGCGCTTCGACTGGATGCTGACGCACAGCCGCATCGCGCCGGCGCGGGTGCTGGTCCTGCAGCCCTCGACCGCGATGCGCCTGAGCCTGCCGTCACGGCCGTCCTACAGCGCCATCATGGACTGCTACCGGCTCTTCCGGGAGCACGGTGTGCATGTCGAGATCCTGCCCGAGGAGGTCGTCCTCGACGGCCGCGTCCGCCTGAGCGACTTCAGCGTCGTCTGCCTGCCTGAGGCGCCGTACCTACATCCGACCCTGCAGCAGGGCCTGGCCGACCTGGTCCTCGGCGGCGGCGCGGTGGTGGCTGTCGGCGAGCCGGGACGGCATGACCACCTGGCGCGTCCGTCCGGCCAGTTGCTCGCGGCTCTGCGCGGGGCCCTGCCGCCGGCGTCGCAGGGTGCCTTCGACCAGGCCTGGTCGGCTGAGGCCGGCGACGCCAGCCGGCGCTTTGCGCCCGGCCGCGGCGAATTCTGGGCCTTCTCAGGGAGTCGGGCGATGCTCCAGCCGGCTGCTCGCGAGGCCCTCCTGGCCAGTGTCAAGGCCCGCGCCGCCGAGCCGGCCTGGAGCCACGAGGGGCGTCTCGAGGTGGTCCTGCGCCAGGCCGAGGACGGCGGACAATACCTCTGCGTGCTGAACCCGGATGCCGAGGCCGCCCTCGAGGACCTCATCTGCCTGCGCCAGGCGCCAAAGGCCGTCCTGGATCTCGGCGTTGCCGGCGGCGCCCGCGTGCCTCTGACTGTGGTCGAGGGTCAGCCGGCCGTGCGTCTGCGCCTGTATCCGGGAGAGGGGACCGTGCTGTGGTTGCGCTGAGGTTGCCGGGATGTGCCGGTCCGGCGGCACGGCGGGGCCGCTCCGGCCCGGTCCGCTCCTCTGCCCGGTGTGCCCGTTGCGGGAGGCCGCTGTTGTGAGTGCCGGCGGCCATCCGTACCTCCAGCCCCTGCGGCTCACCGGCGGCGCGGTGCTGCCGAGCCGGATACTGCCCGGCCCGATGGAGGGCATCACCACCGGGTCGTTCTGCGCCGTTCTCGCTGCGGCCGGCCAGGTGTCGTGCTGGGTGACCCCCTTTCTGAGGGTGACGACGGGCCTGCCGCGTCCGGCGCGTCTGCGTCTGCATCTGTCGCCGTATCTCTCGACGGGTCTGCCGGTGGTCGCGCAGGTGATGGGCCTGGATCTGGGTCTTCTCGGCGCCACCGCGGCCGGCCTGGTCCGCGCCGGTGCGGTCGGCGTCGACCTGAACTGCGCCTGCCCGAGCCGCACCGTCGTGGCCAACGGCGCCGGCGCGGCGCGCCTGCGTCACCCGGAGTGGATCGCGGCGGCCCTGCAGGCGCTGCGGCAGGCCCTGCCGCAGGCCGGCCTCGGCATCAAGCTGCGCAGCGGCCTCACCGACCCGGCCGAGATGGACGACGTCCTGGCGGCGGTGGCCGGCGCTGCACCGGACTTCGTGACCCTGCACTACCGCACCGCGGCCGAGGGCTACGCCCCGGTCGAGGGCGGCTGGGAGCGCCTGGCGCGGGCCCGTACGAGGCTTCCCGGCGTCGTCCTGATTGGCTGTGGCGATGTCGACTCAACCGAGGCGGCTCTGCGCCTGCACCGTCAGACCGGCGTCGACGGCGTGGCCGCGGCCCGCGGTCTGCTGCGGCGGCCGTGGCTCCTCGTCGACATCGCGGCCGCCTGTGCCGGGCGGCCGACCGCCGGCGCCGACCGCCGCCGGGCCTTGAGCAGCCTCCGCGACATGGCGGTCGCCGCGGCCGCCCAGCGGCCTGGCCGGACCGGCTTCGTGCTCGAGGTGGCCCGCCAGATGCTCGGCGATGACGACGCGCTCTTCCGCGAACTCTCCCGCTGCCAGACCCTCGAGCAGGCAGCGCGCTGCCTGCAGGCGGCCACCGCCGTCGCCGTGCCATGACGCACGGCGCCGTGGCCCCGGCGCCCGAGAGGCCAGGCCAGGTCAGACAGGTCAGACAGACCGGGGTCTTCCTCGCGCGGGGCCGCGCGCCGGCCGTTATCGGCCCGCGCGGGACAAACCGGCGGGTTGCAAGTGCCGCGCCGGGGCTTATCTTTTCGGCTTGTCCAAAAACCGATCAGGGGTGTCCTTTTCAACACGGCGCTGCCGCCGGGGGGCCGCGGGTGTCACCGGCCGGAGAGGACGAGCCTTCAGGAGACAGGGTGCCATGGGTGGTCTCTTCGCTGTTGCATCGCGCGACAACTGCGCCAGTGATCTGTTCTTCGGAACCGACTACCACTCCCACCTGGGCACGCAGCGCGGCGGTATGGCCGTGCGCGACAGCAGCCATATCCACCGGGTGATCCACGACATCAGCAACACCCAGTTCCGCAGCAAGTTCGACCTCGATCTGCCGCGCTTCCGCGGCCCTCTGGGCATCGGCGTCATCAGCGACACCGAGGACCAGCCGGTGCTGGTCGGCTCGCATCTGGGCACCTTCGCGGTGGCCACGGTCGGCTCGATTCAGAATCTCGACGAGCTGGTGGCGAGTGCTTTCCGCAGCGGCCACCGGCACTTCGCCGAGATGAGCCAGGGCGGCTTCAACCCGACCGAGGTCATCGCCTCGCTGATTGCCGGCGCGGAGTCGTTCGTCGCCGGCATCCGCAAGGTCCAGGATCTGGTGGATGGGTCGTGCTCGCTGGTGGTCCTGGCCGAGGATGGCATCTACGCCGCCCGCGACCGCTATGGCCGCACCCCGCTGATCACCGGCCGGCGCGACCGCGCCTTCGCCGTGACCATGGAGACGAGTGCCTTCCCGAATCTCGACTACGAGATCGATCGCTACCTCGGCCCCGGGGAGGTCGTCCGCATCACCCCCGACGGCATCGAGCAGCTCCAGGCGCCCGGGAGCGAGATGCAGGTCTGCTCCTTCCTCTGGGTCTACTACGGCTATCCGGCATCGTCCTACGAGGATATCAACACCGAGGAGTCGCGCTACCGCTGCGGCGCCGCCCTGGCGCGTGCCGACCGTGGAGACGGCGTGACCGTGGACATGGTGGCCGGCATCCCGGATTCCGGCACCGCCCATGCTGTCGGCTACGCCAACGAGACCGGCCTGCCGCTCAAGCGGCCTTTCGTGAAGTACACCCCGACCTGGCCGCGCAGCTTCA
>JAAYZO010000299.1 GCA_012514865.1 Lentisphaerota bacterium
AGGAGCGCGGTGAGCTGGTCGTTGGGCATCTCCGTGAGCCAGTTCTCGCCGGTGCTGGCGACGACCTCCTCGGCCAGCGCGACCTTGTCGGCGATCAGTTTGTCGATCTTCTCCTCGACGGAGCCCTTGCACACGAATTTATGCACGATCACGTTGCGCGTCTGGCCGATGCGGAAGGCGCGGTCGGTGGCCTGGTTCTCGACGGCGGGGTTCCACCAGCGGTCGAAGTGCACGACGTGGTTGGCGCGCGTGAGGTTGAGGCCGACGCCGGCGGCCTTGACCGAGAGCACCATGTAGGGGACGTAGTCGCGCGCCGTCTGGAAGCGCTCGACCAGGTCGCGGCGCTGGGCCACCGGGACGCTGCCGTGCAGGACCAGACCGGGCTGGCCGAAGACGCCGTGGAGGAAGCGGTCGAGCGGCTCGCACATCTCGCGGAACTGCGTGAAGACCAGGACCCGCTCGCGCTCGGCGAGGACCGTCTCGCAGATCTCATGGAGGCGTGCGAACTTGCCGCTGTGCTCTTCGAGGAAGACCCCGGCGCCGGTGTACTGGTCCGGGTGGTTGCAGATCTGCTTGAGCCGCAGCAGTGAGGCGAGCACCAGGCCGCGGCGCTGTATGCCCTCGGCCTCGTCGAGGGCCTCCTGCAGGTCGCTGACCACCTGACGGTAGAGGACGACCTGGTGGCGGCTCAGTTCGGCGTAGGTCCTCATTTCGACCTTGTCGGGGAGGTCACGGCGAATGGCCGCGTCGGTCTTCAGGCGTCTGAGGATGAACGGGCTGACGACCTGTCGCAGGCGCGCGTAGCCGCCGCTGTCGGCCTGGATTCTGGCGATGGCCTTCTTGAACTCGGCGGCGTTTCCGAGCAGTCCGGGGTTGAGGAAGTCGAAGAGGCTCCAGAGGTCCTGGAGGCGGTTCTCGACGGGGGTGCCGGTCAGGATCAGGCGCCGCTCGGCCGCGAGTTTCTTCACGGCGCGGGTCTGGTGGGCGCCGGGGTTCTTGATGGCCTGGGCTTCGTCGAGGATGGCGTAGTGCCAGCGGGCCTTCTGGAGCCACTCGTTGCGCTGCACCATGCCGTAGGTGGTGATCAGCAGGTCATAGCTGGCCAGGTCCTGCGCGCTCATCGACTCGCGGGCGCGGGCGCCGATGGCGGAGCTGTGCACCACGAGCACGCGCAGGTCGGGGAGAAACCGCCCGATCTCGTCCAGCCAGTTGCCGATGAGCGAGGCGGGCACCACGAGCAGGCTGGGCGCTGCCTGGCGCTGGCGGATGGTGTCGAGGAAGGCGAGCACCTGCACTGTCTTGCCCAGGCCCATGTCGTCGGCAAGGCACGGCCCGAACCCGAGCGAGTCGAGGAAGGCCAGCCAGTTCAGCCCGACCTGCTGGTAGGGCCGCAGCGTCGCCCGGAAGCCCGGCCCGGGCGTCACCGCCGTCACGCGCGATGGGTCGGTCAGGCGACGGCGGACCTCGGCGAACCACTCGCCGAACGAGACGCCGGTCGCGACGGCGGTGTCGCCAAGCACGGCCGACGGATTCAGGCTCAGCCGCATCGCCTCGGTCAGCGTCAGGCCGTCGGCGAGGAGGTCCTCGACCTGGCTGTAGGCCGCCAGCGCGGCCTCGAGTTTCTCCTTATCGACCTCGACCCAGCGGTTCTTAATCAGCACAAGGCCCTCGACCTCGCTGAGGAGTCGCGCCGCCTCGTCGCGCGTGATCGGCTCGCCGCCGACGGCCAGTTGCGGCACACACGAGACCAGGGCCTCGAGGCCGAGGCCACTCGGCCGGCGCTCGCCGATGGTCACCCCGAGCGACGCGGTGCTGCTCTTGGCCGTCCACCAGTTCGGGATGCGGCAGCGGATGCCGCAGGTCTCGTACAGCGGCACCTCCCGCAGGAAGGCCAGGGCGCGCTGGCTGTCAAAGGCGAGCGGCTGGAAGATCCGGCCGGACTCGAGCAGCGACGACACTAGGGCGCTCTGACGGGCGGCACGGTAGACCGTGGCCAGAAGCTCGAGGAGACGGCCGCGGTCGTCGGCGTACTCCTGGAGGGCATGCTTGAGCGGCAGGTGGCGGGTGGTGCCGTCGTCGCCGACGCGCGTCGAGTAGGTCGCCAGGAAGGCGAAGGGCTCAGGCCCCTGGCGGTTCTCCACCAGATGGAAGAATACCCGCCCGGCGAGTTCGAGATCCGGCCGGAGCTTCTGCAGCAGCGACTGGACGGTGCCGCCCTGAGCACGAAGCGCGTCCCGGAAGGCGCCCGCGAGCCCCTCCCAGGTCGTGGCCAGACGCGCCATCGACAGCCTCTCGAAACCGGGCGCGAGCGGGGCGTCGGCCAGGAGGTCCGCCAGGGTCGCGTCGGGCGCCGGGACCGCCACGCGGTCGCGGAGGACCTCGAGGTCCGGGGTCAGAGCGAGCTGGCGGATGAACTCGGCGGCGACGCGCCGCCAGAACTCCAGGCTCGCGGTCAGGATCAGCCCGGACGGCGCGAAGCCGAGGTGGAAGAGCCAGTCCGCGCCGCCGGCATGGAAACGCCGGAAGACCTCCTGCTGCAGGGCGCGGGAGGCCTCGCTGGGGGCTGTCTCGGCGTCCTGCCATTCGAGCAGGATGTCCTCGTCGAGGGGTATGGCGGCGAGCGCCTGGCTGGGACCGCTGGCGTCCTTCATGCCGGCCCGTAGACCCCTTGGCGGAGGCGCCGCACGGAGCCCTCTCTAAGGGCGCGCTGCAGGGTGTTGGTGACCTGCAGGCGGGTCCACTCCGGCAGAAGGCGGACCACGTCGTCGGTGGTGAACTGGCCGCGGAGTGTGCGCACGGCCTCGACGAGCTGCGCGGTCATGCGTCCGGCCTGAGGTGCGCCGATGGCATTCGGGCGGGTGCCGCGTTTCGGCGGGAGCGGCATCATGATCGTGTCGTCGGCCGGGCGCCGCCCGGTCGCGGCGGGGCGCTTCGGCGTGGCCTTCGCGGGTGCATTGGCGGCGCGGCCGGCGGGCTTCGGCGACGCCTTCGCGGGTGCCTTGGCGGCACGCCCGGCGGGCTTCGGCGCAGGCTTGCCCTTCGCTGCGGGCCGCTTCGGCCTCGCCTCGCGATCGGCCTTGCCGCTGCGGTCAGCGCGCTCAGGCTCGGCCGGCGCCGCCCGGCGGGCGGCGGCCGCGGCCTGGCCGGCGGGCTTCGGCGACGCCTTCGCCTTGCCGCCCGCGGCGCCCGGAGCGTCCAGGTCGATGCCGAACATCGCGCCCAGATCGGCGGCGGCCAGGATGTCGTCGCCCGTGGCCTGGTCGGCCTTGCTGACGAGGCCCTTCGTCGCCGTGTCCAGCGTGTGCGTGATCAGGTCGTCCATCGTGACCTTGCGCAACGTGAAGAGCAGCTCCGGCGAGGCGTCCAGGCGATTGCCGACGCCGTACAGGGCCGCGGCGACATGCTTGCACATCGAGGCCCAGTCGGGGCACGAACAGTCAAAGGCGATCTCGCGCGGCGTCGGGAACAGCCCGGTGCCCTGAGCGAAGAAGACGTCCTTGAGCGCCTGCGGGAACTTCCCCGCCAGGAGATCGCCCAGGGACTCGACCTGACGCAGAGAGGCCTCGCGCAACGCCTTCCAGGTCGCCGCCGGGAGTGCCTCGATGGTGATGGTGATCTTGTAGGGGTTCCTCATGCTGCCCTGGACCAGCGCCGTGACCTGCCCCGGGGTGATACGCAGGTCGATCACGGCGCCGTTGCGGACATAGCTGCGGCCGCGGCCGATGCGGTTGCTGTAGTCGGCGTAGCGCTCGAGGTTCGAGTTCCAGCTCTTGCCCCACCACTGCGTCGCGATGCTCCGACCCGCGATGACGACCGGCTGCGCGTCCGCGTTCTGCCGGCGCAGTCGCGCCGCCGCCTTCTCGTTCTGCGCCCGCTTCTCGGCCACCGGAATGTAGGCTGGAAACTGGCTGTAATCGTCATCGCGATAGCGGGCCATAGGTATCCCCTGGAAGCTCTTCTGGACTCCTCGGACAGCGGGCCACGGTCGCGCCAATGTAGCCATGGCACCCAGGACGCGCCACCCCGGCGGGCGGCTGCCGGGGCTGTTTGAAAGTCCGGTTCTGGCACCCCTCCAGGGTGACCGAGTGGGCGCCGCCGCGATCTTCAAACAGCCCTGGGCGGCTGCCGGGATCGCCGAGCGTCGGCTCGGCCCTCTTCCGGGCGCCGCCCCCCCCGTCGCCCGCTGCCGGGATCGCCGAGCGTCGGCTCGGCCCTCTTCCGGGCGCCG
>JAAYZO010000300.1 GCA_012514865.1 Lentisphaerota bacterium
CCACTCACGGATACCATAGAGATCCGCCGACCTCTCGCAGGTCCAGCGCTCAATGGAGGATGTCCTGGTAGGCATTGGCGTCGTGAACTCCAAGGCGGCCCTGTCCGTCGACGCGACGGCCTGCCGCTGCTGCATTGCCTTCCTGCGGCCGCCGTCTTCCCGTCACGGCGGCCGTGCCGTCTCGTCGTGGCCTCTTGCCGACCTTGGCGCCGGGACCTGCCGGGGTTTGCGCCGAGCCCATGGCGCCGAGCGCCCCTCGGCCGTGGCGCCGGCATGGCGCATCGCGCCGTGACGCGATGCCGCCGTCTGTTCCGCCCGGTGCGCCGCGCCGGTCACACCCCCGACGCCAGCAGCGCGCGGGAGGTCCAGGGGCGGCGCCGCGGACCTGCCTGAACGGGGCCGGGCTCCCACCGTCGCGTGAACCGTCTCCGTGCCTCAGCGCGGCGGCGGCTTGCGCCAGGCGCGCCGCGGCTTCTCGTCCTCGTCGTCAGCCCACGCGCCCTCGTCAGCCTCGGGCTCGTCGTCCTCGTCCTCATCCTCCTCGTCCCAGTCCTCGTCCTCCTCGTCCTCGAGGTCCTCGTCCTCGCTGAGGTCCTCGATCTCGGGGGCCTCGTCGTCGTCATCGCTGTCGGCTTCGACCGGGGTGAAATCGGTCGCCTCCAGGACCTCGTTGCCGTAGTCGTCCTCGGTGAGGACGCCATGGGCCTCGACCTCTTCATCCATATACTTCATCAGGCGCTGAACCATGGCCCGGTCGGTGACGAGGTACTCGTTCTCGTCGTGGCTGTAGAGGGTCACGGCCACGACCTCGTCACGCATGTCCCACTCGGTCGGCGCCACTACACCCCGGACCGTCACCTGCCGCTTTCCCTTGGCGGTATTCTTCCGCTGCATACCCGGCCACTCCTCTGCACAGGTTCCCTGTGTCGCCTGTCTCCGGGGAGATCCCGTCTGGGGCGCCGCCATGGCGGTGCCGCGTCAGCGCCGATCGGGCAGCCCGGCGCGCCCTGTCCTGCGCCCCCGCCGGAGTCACGCCGTCGGGTCCACGCGCTGCCACCCGTGAACCGGCGCCAACATACCGCTCCGTCAGGCTTTTCCAACCCCTTTCAGAAGCGCCTCGGCCTCCTCCAGAAACCGCGTCTCGGAGAAACGCCCGGGCTCGCCTTCATGCCAGCCGCGGATCATGCCCGCGTCGTCGATCTGGACGAAGGGTATGGCCGTGCGGCCGGTGGCCTTCTGCAGGCGCTCGGCGGCCGCCGCGTCGGCATCGATGTCGATCTCGGTGAAGGCGACGCCGCGGCCTTGGAAGACGCGCTTGAGGCGGTGGCAGTCCGGGCACCACGTCGTCGAGTAGACTACGAGCCGGTGACGGCTCAGGTCCTGCCAGGTCATGGTCGCGATCCTCTCGGTTTGCCTCAGCCCGTCTCCGCCGCTGCCACGGCCGCAGCCAACGCCATGGCCGTCAGCGGTCCGGTGCCGTCGACCCCCGCACCGATATGTCCGCCTCATCGACACCGCCGGCGCTCTGAGGTTCCCCCCCCCGGACGCGGTGCGGTGCGCACGGCCTCCCGACCGCCGCCGGCCCGGATCGAACAGCCGCACCGCGGGTGCTCTGCAGCCTCCCGCGGCGCGGTGCGGACGGCCGCCGTCAAGGGCGGCTGTGGCGCGGCCGACTCAGGCGAAACGCACTTCGCGGCCCTCGCGGGCCGACTGGTAGATGCCCAGAATCAGCTCGACGGAGCGCCGAGCCTCATGGCCCGAGACCATCGGCTCGGTGCCCGTCAGGATGGCACGACTCAGATTCTCGATCTGCTCGCGGTGGCCCTCGATCGAGATCGCCGCCGGATCGCCGGCGCCGCCAAGATCGCCGTGCA
>JAAYZO010000301.1 GCA_012514865.1 Lentisphaerota bacterium
CAGCGGTACCTGCGTCAGGACTGCCCCATCCACGCATAAAGCCCGGGAGGTCAGGAGGGACGCGTCCCTCCTGCAGGGGTGCGGGGACTGGTCCCCGCTTGGGTTGCGGGCACAGCCCGCGCTGGGTCCGTCCGTGTCTGGAGCCCAAGGGCCGCGTCCCCGCGGCCCTGCCGCCCCCGCCCCCCAAGCAGCTTTTTGCGCTGGAATGGGTTTGATCTTTCCGGTCAAGGGTGCAGAGTATACTTGAGCACCATCTCAGATTATGAACGCCTTTAAGTCAGGAGGTCCTGAATGCCCCGGGTGACGCGAGCGTCCACACGCGCCCGCCGAGCGCACGAGCGGGTGCGCCGCCGCGAGCTGCTGCTCGATGCGGCCGAAGCGCTGTTCCGTGAGCGCGGCTATGCCGCGGCGACCACGGACGCGCTGGCGGAGCGTGCCGGGGTGTCGGTGGGGACGGTATACAACCTCCTGGGGAGCAAAGAGGACGTCTACGCCGCGGCGGTCGAGCGCATCGGCGCCGAGCGCGTCGACTCGACGCGTCGGATTGTCGATGCCTGCACCGATGCGATCTCGGGGATCCGGCAGTTGGCGGCGTCGCGGCTGCGGGGCTACGAGCGCGAGCGGCTCTTTTTCGTGTTATTCTCGTGCGAGCGCGCCTCCGGGGTCCACCCCGACCCGGGGCACCTCCCCGAGTCGGTCGGAGCGCACTACACCGCCTACCTCGACCTCCTCGGCGAGCTCCTTCGGCGCGGCATCGAGGCGGGCCTGCTGGCCGCCATGGACCCGCTCCACCTGGCCCTGAGCTTCGAGGGCGTCCTGAATGCCTTCATGGGCTACTGGACGCGCCCGGCCGGCCCGCCGGAGGGCCTGGCGGACCTCTCCGAGCGCTTCTGTGAGAGCTTCCTGCGCATGGCGGGCCGTCACGACGGCGTCGCCGTGGCGGCGGCCGCCGCGGCGGCGGCACCGCCGCCGCGTGAGCTCTTCATCACGCGCTTCGATGCCGACCGCCTGCACGAGCTGATCGCGGTGGCGCGCGGCTTTGGCGGCCCGGACGTCGTCGCCCACCTGCACAGCCTGAACGACGAGCTGGAGCACGCCCAGGTCGTCGAGCCGTCGGCGGTGCCGCCGGATGTGGTGACGATGAACACGCGGCTGCGACTGCGGCGCTTCGATACCGGCGTCGAGGAACTCCGCACCCTGGTCTTCCCGGCCGACGCCGGGCGCGAGCCAGGCACACTCTCGGTCCTCGAGCCGCTCGGGACAGCCGTCCTCGGCTGTCGCGCCGGCAGCGATGTCGAGGTCGTCGACGCCGCTGCCGGCAACCGCCTGAAGTTCCGCGTCGAGGCCGTGGTCTACCAGCCCGAGGCGGCTGGCGACTTCCACCTCTGAAAAGGGCCGCCCAGACGCCGCGGCCGACCCCTCAGACCACGGCGTCCGATCCTGTATCGTCAACCTGCGCAAGGAGGTACTCCCATGAGCTCAGCCAAGATCACCCTGACCGAAACCGATGCCGCCCGCCTGCTGGATATGATCCAGACCGTGCGCGCCAGCGGCAACCGCGACGCGGCCGCCGCGCTCGCGCCCCTCGAGGCCGAGATCGCCCGCGCCCAGCGCGTCGCCCCCGACGCCATCCCGCCCGACGTGGTGACGATGAACTCCACCGTCGAATTCCGCGACTTGAACTCCGGGGCGCAGCTCTGCTACACCCTGACCTGGCCCAGCGACGCGAATCCGTCTCAGGGCAAGGTCTCCGTGCTGGCACCGGTCGGCACCGCCCTGCTCGGGGTGCGTGTCGGCGACCAGATCGAGTGGGCCGTCCCGGCCGGCGTGCGGCGCTTCCGCGTCGAGCGCCTCGTCTACCAGCCCGAAGCCGCCGGCCACCGCGAACGCGCCCCGGCAGACCACGTCGCCGCCATGCGCCCGGCGCGGGTGAAGATCCCCAACGAGTAGGCCGCCACACCGCCGCGGGGCGCCGAGCGCGTCCCGCGGCGGACTCGCCCTCTTTGCCTCTCTTTCCCCTTGGCGTTCTTTGCGGCTTGGCGAGAGACCATCCGGGTCCTTCTGCTGAGCCTGGCTGGGCGGCCGGGCCACCGCCGAGGCGGAACGCCTCGTGCCTGGGGATGGAACGGGGGAAGGGGAGGTCTCTCGCCAAGCCGCCAAGATCGCCAGGAAGAGGGTGAGATACGAAGGACGGGGCGACTGTCTCGTCGGGACGGGCCGGTGTCGAGGGCCTTGGCGGCCATCCTGGAGGGATGCCAGAACCGGTCGCTGAAACAGCCCGGCACGGCCGGCGTTCCGACTTGAAACTGGCGCCACCGGCGCCATATTAAGCGCGTTTTCTACCGGGTATGGTGGCTGTAGCTCAGTCGGTTAGAGCGTCTGGCTGTGGCCCAGAAGGTCGGGGGTTCGAGCCCCCTCAGCCACCCCAACCCACTCCCCCCCCGCCCCGTTGCGTCATCCTTTGATCGCTTCATCGGTCCCCTTCCGCGTGTTCCGTGTGCTCCGTGGGCGGCCCCTTCCGGAGGTCAGAGTGGCACAGGAGGCCGCGCCCCGCGGACGGGATTTCACCGCAGAGGACGCAGAGGGACGCAGAG
>JAAYZO010000302.1 GCA_012514865.1 Lentisphaerota bacterium
CGCTTCCATGCCCCGCACGACGCGCTACCGAGTAGGCCGGTTCTGCCACGACCTCGGATTCACCCTGACGGGGTTCGTTCGTTGCAGCACCTGACGGCAAGCCAGCCGGGGAGTTGGGCCCCGCAGGGTGACCAGGCGCAGGGAACTACTGACAACCGGCAGCCATGGTCACAAGTTCTTCACTCTGCCTCCATGACGTGATCACTTCCGGTAGGCTCCGGGCGCTCCATTCGCACCACTGAGGGGGAAATCCTCATGCGCATCCGCTACGCCCTGACTGCTTCCGCTGCCACGGCGGCCGCCGCCGCACTCGGCCTCGCCGCCGCCGTTCCGGCGCAGGCCGCCGAGTACTCCTCGGCCCTGAAGATCAAGGGCGTGCAGTACGACGCTCCGGGCCGGGACTCCAACAAGTGCTCGGGCGGCAACACCAAGAACGAGTACCTGACGATCAAGAACTACTCGAAGACGGCGACCGTGAACCTGAAGGGCTACAAGGTCAAGGACGCCGCCGGGAACACCTTCACCTTCAAGAACAGCCACACCCTGCAGCCCGGCGACTACGTCAGCCTCCGCGGCGGCCGCGGCACCGACTCCGACGGGAAGAACGTCGTCTACCGGCAGAACTGCAACTTCATCTGGAACAACGACAAGGACACCATCTACTTCTACAAGCCGGGCGGTGTCCGCGCCGACGTCCATGCCTACACCAAGAAGGCCAACGACCGCGACGGCAACGGCTACATCACCTACCACGGCTGACCAACAGCCCGCCGCGCACCGACAGGCGGCCGTCGGACAGACACCTCGGCAGCCGGGGCCCCCTCGCCGTACCCCGGACGCTCACAGACCGATAGGAACCAGCAGGCCGTGACGGACCGGACCGGTGACATCTGCAGTGACGACTGGCAGCGGCTGATCACTGCACGCGAGATGTATGCGCGGTCGTCCGGCATCCACTACGACGAGATCCTCCACCAGGTTGCCCAGCGGGCCCAGAGCGAAGGCAGCATCGGCAAGGCCGACATCGGAGCGCTGCTGCTGTTCAAACGCCTGCGCGCCGACACTCCCTGGGCCCGCGCGCTGATGACCACCGCGGACACGGCCGTACGGCAGGCGACCGCGGCCGCCACGGCCGCCGTGCGCAACCCCGCTCTCAGTCGCAGCGAGGCCGCCCGTGCGGGCCGGGCCGCGCTGGCCGGCCTTCCCGGCTTCACTCGCGGCGACGCACTGGCCTCCACCGTCCTCACCGCGGCCGCACCCCACCGTATGGCTGTCTACGACCGCCGCGCCCACACCGCCCTGAGCTCCCTGGGCATCTCGCTCACCCACGCTTCTGGCCGGTACAGCCGCTACATCGCCGCCCTCGACAACCTCCTCAGTCAGGCCCCGTCCCCCGCCCACGCCTGGACACCCCGGGACCTGGACATCGCCCTACTGCCTGCCACCCAACTCAGCCGGCATGGGCAGCGCGTAGAGCCCCAGGCCGGCGCCGCGCCACCCCTGGCAGGGGGTGGCGCGCCGCGCGGGGACAGTGCTGTGCCCGACGTCCGGGCCGGGCCGTTTGCCGACCCGGCCCGGCTATCGGCTCAGGCGGTGTGTCAGTGACGGCCGCCGTGGCGGTGGTGTCCCCAGGACTGGCTGTCGATGAAGCGGCGGTGGTCGTTGCGAAGAGTGGCCGTGTCGGAGCGGTTGTCCCACACGTAGTTGCGGCGGTCCTGGTAGACGTCGTGGCGGGTGTCGCGGCCCTGGCCGGTGTGGACGCGGACCGTGGCGCGGCCGTCCAGGCGGTAGTGGCGGAAGGTGTAGGTGTGGCCGTCCTCGTCCTTCAGAGTCCAGCCGTCCAGGTTGACCGCGCGGCGGGTGTTGTTGGTGATCTCCACCCATTCCTTGTTCAGCGAGCGGTTGGAGCGGGTGTCACGGCCCGGAGAGTCGTACTGGACGTGGCTGATCTCCACGTTCGGCCGCTTCGCCCGGTGGTCGTGGTCGGCGGCCGTGGCCGGCACCGCGAGTGCGGCGGTCAGGGCGCCGACGACGAGGGCGGCGGCGGTCAGGCGGCGGGCAGTGATGGACTTCGACACAGGTTCCCCCTGC
>JAAYZO010000303.1 GCA_012514865.1 Lentisphaerota bacterium
CAGCGGTACCTGCGTCAGGACTGCCCCATCCACGCATAAAGCCCGGGAGGTCAGGAGGGACGCGTCCCTCCTGCAGGGGTGCGGGGACTGGTCCCCGCTTGGGTTGCGGGCACAGCCCGCGCTGGGCGGGTCCGTGTCCGTCCGTGTCCCGAGCCGGGAGGCCGCGTCCCCGCGGCCCCGCCCGCCCCGCGGCCCCGCCCGTCGGGCGAAGGCCGTCAGCGCGCCAGGGCTTTGAGGCGGGCGGTGTCGAGGGCGAGGCGATCGCCGGGCTGGAGGTCGAGGAGGGCCAGGCTGCCGGCGACCAGCTCGACAGCGAAGCGGGCCGGTCCGGCGCTGGGGTAGAAGGGCAGCCGGTCGTGGTAGTCGTCCTCGCTCTCGGTTGCGGCGCGCGGTGGCTCGCGGCGCATGGTGGCGGTGGAGACGAGTCGCCCGTCGTCGTCGAGGTAGAGGATATCGAGGTCGACGCGGGTGTTCTTCATCCAGAATCGCCGCGGCTCGAGGTCGGTGAAGACGAAGAGCATGCCGCGGTCGGGGGGGAGTTCGGGGCGGTCCATGAGGCCGCGTTCGCGGGTCTCGGGAGTGAGGGCCAGCTCGAGTTCGAAGACCTGTCCGGCGCAGAGGAGCGTGACCGTCTGGGGTGGACGCTCCGTCCGGGCCGCGCCGGCTGCCGCGGCGGTATCGGCCGCGCCGGCTGCCGCGCCGGGTTCGGCGCCGCAGCCGGCGGTCAGCAGGGCGACGATGGCCAGGGCGAGGCGCAGGGTCTGCCGGCAGGGCCTCATCGTGCGGGTCCTTTCCCAGGGTCGGCGCGGCGCTGCCACTGCCGCCAGGACTCGTACAGGGCCACCGCGGCGCAGTTGCCGACGTTGATCGAGTTCTTGATGCCGAGGCGGGGCAGACAGGCCACCGCGTCGCAGAGTTCCAGGGCCTCGGGCGCGATGCCGAGGGCCTCGTTGCCGAAGACCAGCGCGGCGGGGAAGCGCATGGGGACCTCCCACACCGGCGCCGCGCCGGGGACCGTCTCCAGGGCGCAGATCCAGCAGCCCGCCGCGCGCAGGGCCGCCAGGGCCGTCGCCGCGTCCGGGCTGGCCTCGCAGGGCACGAGGAGGTCGCAGCCGCGGGCGGTGCGCGCCAGCTTCGGATGCGGCGGCGTGGCGGTGTAGCCGCAGGTGACGATGCGCTCGACCTGCAGGGCCTCGGCCACCCGGAAGACATTGCCGACGTTGTAGGCGCTGCGCAGGCGGTCCAGGACCACGGTCACGGGCAGGACCGCATGGCGATCCGGCGGGGGTAGGATCAGGCGGTCGTCAGCGTCGGCGGTCATGGCAGCGGGCCTTCCTCAGAAGCTGCGGCGCAGGTGCGAGGGCGCCAGGCCGAGCTCCTCGCGGTACTTGGCGACGGTGCGGCGGGCGACGGCGAAGCCCTGCTCCTTGAGCATCTCGGTGAGCTTCTGATCCGAGAGCGGGCGGGCCTTGTCCTCGCCGTCGATCAGGCTCTGGATCTTCTGCTTGATGCCGAGGCTGCTGACCTGCTCGCCGTTGTCGCTGCGGTAGCCGGTCGAGAAGAAGCGCCGAAAGGGCAGCAGCCCATGGGGTGTCTGGACGTACTTGCCGGCGATGGCGCGGCTGACGGTGGTCTCATGGACGCCGATGCGGTCGGCGACCTGGCTCATGACGAGGGGCCGCATGTGCTCGAGGCCGCGTTCGAGGAAGTCGCGCTGGAAGTCGATGAGGGCCGTTGCGATCTGGACGATGGTCGACTGGCGCAGCCCGATGGCGCGCAGAAGTTGCCGGCTGCCGTTGATCTTCTCGCGGATGTAGCGTTTGTCGGCCGCCGGCAGGGCCGGGTCCTCGAGCATGCGGAGGCACTCCGGGGCGATACGTAGGCGCGGCATGCCGGTGCGGTTGGGCCGGGCCTGCCACTGGCCCTCGCTGTCCTTCTCGATGAAGACCTCGGGGTAGACGTAGTCGACGCCGCTGCTGGCGACCTGCCGGCCGGGGTGCGGGTCGAGGGCGCGGATGCGCTCGAGGAGGGCGTAGAGGTGTGCGGTCGTGGTGCGCAGGGCCTTGGCGATCTGCGGGATGCGGTTCTGGGCGATGGCCTCGAGGTGGTCGGCGACGACCTGGTACTCGAGGCTGTTGCGGCGGCCGCGCCGTTCCAGTTGGAGGAGGAGGCATTCGCGCAGGTCGCGGGCGCCGACGCCGGCCGGCTCGAAGGACTGCACCACGGCGATGGCGCGCCGGAGGCTGTCCATATCGGCCTGCAGAGCGGTGGCCATATCGGCGGGGTGGGTCCGCAGGTAGCCATCGTCGTCGATACTGCCGATGACGTGGGTGCAGACGGCGCGCAGGCTCTCGTCGAGGCCGTCGGTCTCGCCGAGCTGGGCGAGGAGGTGCTCCTGCAGGCTGGGCTCGGCGGTGAGCGAGTCGAACATGAACTGTCGGCGTTCGTCCTCGTCGCCGCTGTCGGCCGCGGCCGGCGCGTAGTCGCGCCAGGCGTCGGTGAGCTGCAGGGCGGGGGCGATGGCCTCGTCGCGTTCGGCCGCGTCGGCGGCGGCGTCGGCAAGGCGTTCCGGGGCGACGCCGAGGTCGCCCTCGAGGGGATTGCCGACGAGGCTCTCGCGGCGGTTCTCGACGAGCTCGAGGGTCGGGTTTTCGGCGAGTTCCTGGTTGATGCGCTGTTCCAGCTCGGGCAGGGTCGCCAGGAGGATCTCCAGGGCCTGGATCTGCTGCGGCGCCAGGATCTGCTCCTGACGGAGCGACTGGTTGAGCTGTTGTGTGAGTTCGAACGCGGCCATGGTGACTCGTGCTGTGGGCCCCGTAGCGACGCCGGCTGGCGGCGCTCCCGAGGCAGGACCAATGTAGCCCGCCCGGCCGGCCCTGCCAACGGCGGTGCCGACTGGGCAGCACTGACGAATTGGAGTGATGGAATGGTGGAATGCTGGAGGGACCTGGCTGCGTCGAGGGATCGATGGCACGAAGGAACGCACCGGCGGACATCCTGCTCTCGCGGCGTATGCTGGGGCCTATGGGGTTCGGACGGACGGCGGGGCGGAGACGGGACGCGCTGCGGCGCGCGGGCTTCAACACCTCAGGATGCCGATGCGGATGCGCCGTTGCAGCTGCGGCGGCCCGTCCAGGCTGGGGCTTCCG
>JAAYZO010000304.1 GCA_012514865.1 Lentisphaerota bacterium
GTAGTAGTAGGTCGTCCCGGGCGTGAGGGCGAGGTCATCCATGCGGGTGAGCATGACGGCGACGGCGTCGGCGTCGTTGACCCCGGAGAGGTCCGCCGGCGACAGGAGCTGCAGGACATTGCCGATGCGGTCGGTGTAGGCGAAGGTGGTGCCGGCGATGTCGATGTAGGCGACGAAGGTGCCATCCGGGTCGGGGAAGGCGCTGGCGTCGTCGAGGGTGACCTGGTCGGCGCCGTCGTTGACGCCGGCGGCGGCGACCGTGTCGCTGGCGGCGGTGAGGTAGGCGACGACGGTGGCGCTGCCGAGGGCGTCGCCGGGGGCGTAGGTGTACTCATTGACGGGGGCCTGGTCGGGGTAGGCGTCATCGCTGCGGCGCAGGATCAGAACGCCCTTGACGTCGGCCGGGTCGGCGAGGTTCCAAGAGAGGTTGAGCTGGTTCGGGTCGGCGTTGCTGATGACCAGGTCGGTCACCGCCTCGGGCGCGGTGACGTCGCCGGTGGGAGTCACCGGGAAGGGCGTGGCGCTGATCATGTCGGCCTGGTCGATGGTGCCGTTGCCGTTGGTGTCACCGGCGAAGGCCTGGTAGTAGTACGGGGTGTCGTTGACGACATCGAGGTCGAGGTAGGCCGAGCCGGTGCCGCGATAGACGATCTTGGCGGCGCCGACGAACTGCCCGGCGGTGTAGGTGGTCGAGAGCGACGGGACCTCGCCGGCGCCGGGGGCGGTGCCCTCGGTACGCAGGATGAGGACGTTCGGGTAGGTGGTCCCCGCCGGGAGGGTCCAGCTCAGCGAGACACTGCCGTTGCCACGGGTGGCCAGGAAGTTCTGGATGGCCGTCGGGACGAAGCGCATCGTGACCAGGTTGGTGATGCGGTCGGTGTCGGCGTACGAGTAGCCGGTGGAGAAGGTGACGCCGTTGTTGGGGACGTAGAACGAGAACTGCAGATCGCCGTAGATGCTCGGGTCGCTCTTGGCGGTGTAGCGCAGGTAGAAGTCCGGGGGCGCGTTGGCGCCGACGTCATCGGTGGGCAGTGCGGCGGGGGTGGTCAGCACCAGGTCGGCATACCAGCCGATGGTGCTGCGCCCGGGCCCGAGGAAGTAGATGTCGTCGCCGCTGCCGAAGGCGTAACCCGGGGCACCGGCGTCGTAGTAGGCGAAGCCGTAGTTGCCGCCGAACTCGACGACGCCCTCGGTACCTGGCGCCGGCGTGCCGGCGATGAGGGTATCGGCGAGGTCGTAGGTCGCGACGCGGGCAGTGACGGGCAGCGCGCTGGACTCGATGAAGAGGGCATCCCCGGCGTTCCAGACGCCGTTCTTGTCGGTGTCGATCCAGACGAGCTTGTTGGCTTGCGTGAACCATGCCAGGGTGTCGCCGGTGCTGAGGGCCTCCTGGGTGCCGCCGCCGATGTGCACGAGTCCGTCGGTGAAGTCATGCCGCCAGACGGTGGGCTGCGTGGCCTGGTGACCGCCGGTGCGCGAGGAGACCGAGACGCCGCCGGTGGCGGTGCCGTTGAGCGGCGCCAGGATGTCATTCGGATCCAGGCCCATGGTCGTCTCGAAGTAGGCGCGCAGGCCGCGCAGGGTGGCACTGCCCAGCGGGTCGTAGGTATCGATGCCGACGGCGTTGAGCGGGCCCTGCCCCGGGTAGACCTGGATGCCGGCCGGGACCTGGTTGGTCAGGATGGTGTTGGTGACGGTCTCGACGGTCATGGTGCCGGTGCGCAGGCGCTTGAAGGTGATGCCGTCGGCGTCGCCGGTGAAGGAGATGGTGTCGTCGCGCGTGCCGAGCATGGTGCTGCCCCAGAGCTGGACGTAGAAGTCGTCGCCCGGGTCGGCGCTGGGGGTGGGCTGGAGGACGATGAAGTAGTCGGGGCCGGCAAACTCGCCGGTGTTGCTGGTGGGGATCGCGCCGACGGAGGTGGGGTCGAGGTCGAGTTCGACGATGTGGTAGGCCGGGTTCATCCAGGCCATGGTCTCGAGGCGCGGCAGGCCGGTCATGCGGACGCGGGTGTCCTGCGGGTCGAAGACGCCGGTGATGGAGCCGTTGTCCTTGTAGATCGCGATGCCGCAGTCGTCGACGGTGGCGTTCGGGTCGACCAGGTCGCTGATCTGGAAGTTGGCATCGCCGGTGTCGTAGATCTGGAAGGCGATGTGGTTGAAGGAGACGTTGCGGCCGAGGGGCGCGACGAGGTCGATGCCGACCACGGCGGTGCGCTCGCGCGAGGTCAGGCGTGACGGTGACATGTCGGAGAAGAAGGTCGGGACGGTCGAGACCGTCGCGGTGTTGGTCACCGGGAAGAGGGTCGGGTCGGCATGGAAGCCGAAGCCGAACTGGATATCCTGCTCGTTGTCGATGGACACTCGGAAGGAGTCGCCGTAGTCGGGGCCGCGCTCGTACCAGCGCGCCGGGTCGGTCGGGTACGGCTTGCCGGCGCCGCCGCCGCGCACGCAGAAGATGTAGTCCATGCCCTTGTAGGCGCCGGTGCGGTCATCGCTGTAGGTGGGCAGGTTGTTGACGAAGTCGTGCGGGTAGAGGTCGATGGCGGTCTTGGGCTTGACGACGACGTAGTAGTGGCCGTTCGGGTCGTCGTTGTCGGGGCTCCACACCGAGTCGTCGGTGCCGTTGTACCACACCAGACTCTCGGCGCTGAGCTGGATGTTCTCATCAGCAACGGTGAGCTGGGCGATGCCGCCGCGGGGGTTGAGCAACCCCTGCTGGTCGAGGTCGCTGACGCCGCGCTTCTGGTCGCGCCAGAGGCTGACGCCGGAGAGGGCGTCGTCAGAGAGGGGCGCCAGGTCGCTGGGCTTGAAGGACCCGGGGGCGGTCTGACGGAAGTGCAGACGGACCCAGTGCAACTTCTCGTTGTCGGGCTCGTAGCGGCTGTCGCACATGTTAAACATAAGGACGGGGCTGGGGAAGCCGTCGGCCTCGACCGGGTCGGCCGGGTGCGTGATCAGGTCGAACATGACCTGGGCGCTCTTGGTGGCCTCGAGGAAGATGCCGGGGACCTCGCCGGTGACGGCGTCGCCAGCGGCGTAGGGCCCGGCGAGGCTGGTGCCGCGCTCGCCGCGCTTGACGCCGGTGAGGACCACATAGGTCGGGTTGTCGTCCAGTTCCTGATGCGTGGCGCGGTCGTTGTAGGAGATCCACTCGGTGCCGATCTGGGCGTAGACGCGGTAGACGCCGTTGGGATCCGGGAACTGGTTCGCGGCGGCGATCTCGGCGGGGGTGGTGTTGTTCAGGAGGATGCGGTCGGGGGTGAACCCATCGTTGATGGAGAAGGGGAAGCCCTGGTACTGAATCGAGCGCGGCAGGGCGGTGGCGAGCCTGCCGGGCTGATCGAAGTAGATGACGGTCTGCCCGGCGGCATGGGCGGCGCGGGTGGCCGGCCGGCCGACGCTGGTGAGCACCGGGTCGTAGTAGCCGCGCTGGACATCCAGGAGGCGGATGTAGGTATTACCGTCATCGGGGTTGAACCACTCCTCGCGGTCGTTATAGCGCATGATCTCCGACTGGCAGAGGATGAAGACATCGCGGGTCCCGTCCGGATCGGGGAAGGCCTCGCCGCTGGTCAGGAGGATGGTCGTCTGGCTGTTATCGATGGCCTGGGCCAGGGCGGCCGGGTTGTTGCTGACAGGGTAGTAGACCTTGTCGCCGATGTTGTGCTGAAGAATGATCGGCTGGTTCATCGTCCCGAAGTAATCGCTGCGGGTGATGCCGATCAGGGTGCCGGTGTTGTTCGGGAAGACGTCGGTGTAGCTCATGAACTCGGGGAGGACGCCGCCGAGGACGGGCACCGTGCCCTCGATCATGACGTAGTTCTTGCCGGATTCGTTCGGGTCCGGGTAGTAGCTGGTCACGACGGCCCCAACCGCGAAGGAGAAGCTGGCGGGTGCACTCAGGGTGAAGGCGTTGCCGACGATATCGGTGTAGGACAGCACCTCGGCGTTCGTGGCGTCGGAGATACGGAGGTAGGCCGTCCAGTTGCCGTTGGGGTCATCGAAGCCGACGGCACTCGCCACGGTCAGGGTCAGCGCCGGCGGCACGTACGGCACGGTGATCGTGGTGTCATAGAGGTCGATGAGGTTGTCCTGGGCCGCGAGGGGCTGCGCCAGGGTGGAAGCGTAGGCCGGCATACCGCCCTGTGTCGGGTCCGTGCGGCCGGCGTACCGGAAGCTGAGGTTGTCGCCGGGCTCCATGAACATGCGGAAGTCGGCGCCGTAGAGGGGGACACTGGTGACCCAGCCGTGGTCCGGGACGGTCGTCGTACAGAGGAAGAAGTCGGGACGGCCGTCGACGGTGGTATCGATGTGCGGGCCGCCATGCTGGTCGGTACCGTGGATCTGGTCCTGGACGTTCAGGGTGAACTCCCAGCGCGCCTCGCCGCTGGGGCCGGGAGCGATGGGCGAAACGGTGATGTGGTTGGTGCCCCAGGGGGCGCCGCTGGAGACGGTGCTGATGAGGCGGTCCGTGTTGGGATCGAAGGCGCCGTCGTTGTTGGCGTCTTCCCAGAGGGTGAGGTTCGGGTAGCGCGACAGCGGGTGGCTGGCCAGGTCGGCGGAACTGAAGTTGCCCTGACGCCCGGAGTCCTCGAGGATGCCGCGCAGCGACAGCAGGATGTCCTCGTCCGGGTTGAGGTTGCCGATGTTACCGGAACGGCCGGCGATGTTCAGGGCCAGGAGGGGATACGGGTCATAGACGCCCATGATCTCGCGCTGAAGAAGGCCGCCGGCGGGGTGGTCCGACTGAATGATGTTGTTCATCGCCAGGGGCGCATTGACGTACTCGAGCTGATTCCCGGGGGGATAGCCGCCGCGGCGGTTCATCGAGCTGTACGGGATCATGTCGACAATCTGCGCCTCGCAGGTGATGACGGTGGTATCGCGATTGCCGGTGTTGTAACTGTTCGGCGTGCCCGACTGGCTGCCTTCGAGGCGGATGCGGGACTGGAAGCGGGCACGGTTGTCGTCGCCGTCGGTGATGTCGCCGGGGATGGCGTCGCTGGTGCGGACGATGATCCAGTAGCAGGCGTTGGCAGCGGCGGCGGTGGCAGGAACGGGGAGGCGGACCGGGCCATTCGGGTCGAGAACCGAGATCGTGCCGAAGCCCTCCCAGCCGTTGGCTGCGGTCCACTTGGCGTAGTTGGCGGGCTCGTAGTCGGACAGCAAGGTCGGGTTGAATGCCACGGTGGTGGGGCTGGTCGCCACCACACGAATCTCGGCGATGTCGCGGTCCCGGTTGAAATTCTGGGTGCTGATCCAGGACATCGACAGGTTGGAGGGATTACCGGCGTCGGCGTCGGCGCCGCAGTCCAGCTCGACGCGCCACAGCGGCGTCCACGGGCTGTGCGGCAGGATGCCCTGATTGCTGACAATCTGTGACGACGTCGTCACTGTGATGGCCGCCTGCGCTGCCGGACTCAGCGCCAACGCCAAGAGCGCTGCCGCGGCCGTCAGCGCCGGGATGGCCCGCGACCGCCCCGACGGCGGCGGGGCGTGCACCGACCGCGACGCAGAGCGCCGCGGCGGGGTCTGCGGTGCCAACCAGCGGCCGAAGCCGAGGCGGGACAGGATGAGTGTCGGGTTCATACGACGTCTCCTGGATAGGGTGCGCTTAGGCATCTTGAATGTCTTGGTAAGCATGTCGTCGTTCGTTCGCTCCGAACGGCGGGTGTCGGACCTCGAGGGCGTGATGCCCCCAAGGCCGGATACCCGACGCCCTGAGACCGGGACCGCTGCCGGAACCGTGCCGCTGGACCCATCGGCCGCGGCGGCGCACGGGGCGGCGGCGGCGGCCGGGTTCACTCTGTCTGCAAGGCTCAGTCTACTCACGGCTGCGTCGTGCTCCTGGCGCTGTCAAGGCATGGATCGATCGGGGTCTCTCAAGCACGAACCATGCCAAAAACCGAACCAAAACAGCCCGTTTCGGGGCCATTCCGGCCCTCGACGCGAGCTCTTTTCTAAAAACTGAGAAGCCTGACACCGTTTTTTCGGTGCGAAGGCCCTGTCAACAACCTGGCGTTGCCGCCCTGTCAACAACTCCGGACGCGTGCCCTGTCAATAACTTCGTGCTGCCTTGGGCGGGGCCGACGCCTGTCTGAGCCCTGTGATTCTGGCAGGCCTGCAGCCTGCATGAGATGCCGAACGGGTTCCCAGGGCGCTGCCCTGGGCTGACGAATTCTGCCCCTTCAGGGCGCCGGATCGCCGGACCGCGGCGCGATGTGCCGAGCGGGTTCCCAGGGCGTTGCCCTGGGCTGATGAATCCTGCCCTTTCAGGGCGCCGACGGGCGGATGCCGAGCCGACGCTCGGCGCTCCCAGGGATGGGACGCCGGTGCCGACGCTCGTTGCCCGCGGGGCCGCCGCGCTCATCTTTGCTGAAATTTTCTTGCTGTCAACAACGTCTGTCCCGCGACCGCGCGTGGAGGCCGTTATCCACAGATTGCCGTGTCGCGGCATCGGGGCCTTCGGCGTGGCGGTGGTGGTGTGCGTCCGTTGTGTGCAGCTCATGCGGCCGTCTTCCGTCGGACGTCACCGGCCGAAGTCGTGCATACCGCGGACCTCGTTCGGGCGCAGGGGCCGGCCGGACGGGTCGACGAGGCGGGCGGTGACGAAGACCAGGAGGTTGATCTTCTCGCTGCGTTCGCCGTCGCTGCGGAAGAGTCTTCCGACGAGGGGGATATCGCCGAGGAGCGGGACCTTGTCCTGGTACTTGTCGACACGTTCCTGGATCATGCCGCCGAGGACGACGGTTTCGCCATCCCAGACGATGACCTTGGTCTCGACGGTACGGGAGGACAGGATGGGCATCGAGGCCTTGGCCTGGATGGGCTGTCCGGCGAGGAACATGGTGTAGTTAAAGGAGTCGTCGTAACCGAGGAAGTCGATGACCTGGGGCTTGAGTTCGAGGTCGATCGAGTAGTTATCGCTGGCGACGGTGGGGAGGGCTTCGAGGATCACGCCGATATCGCGGGCTTCGCCGAACTCGGGGATCGAGGGCGTGATGCTGACCGAGGCGGTGTCGCCAGAGCCGGTGGTGTTGAGTTCGGGTTCGCTCCAGCTCTCCGGGAAGTAGCGCTCGCTGACGACGCGGAGGATGGCGGTGGTACCGCTGAGGGCGGTGACTTTGGGTGAGGAGAGGACGTCGGCATTGGCCTGCTGCTCGAGGGCGTGGATGACGGTCTCGAAGGCGTAGTTGCCGAGGATCATGTAGGTGCTGAACAGCTCGCTGTTGCCGTTGAAGTCGGCGAAGAAGTCGGCGGCCTGCCGCAGGCCGTTGGTGAAGGACGTTCCCTTCTGGAGGCCGGCCTGGACATCGCTCTTGCTGCCGATGCCGGTGTTCTTGCCGTTGACGTCGCTGAAGAGGAAGTGGTCGCCGGCGCCGGTGCCGGGGTTGTACTCGACGCCGCCGGCCATGAGGGACCAGTCGAAGCCGAGGGCATCGAGGTTGGTCTGCTGGACCTCGACGAATTTCGCCTCGATGGTGACCAGGCGTGGGGTCTCGTTGATCTCGGCGAGGATGCTCTGGATACGGCGGTGGTTCTCGGGGGTGTTGTGGACGATCAGCTTGCCCTGGCGCTGGAAGTAGGTCATGCGGGCGCCCTGCGGGAAGGTGATGCCGAGCATGTAGAAGAACTGGTCGACGTTGACCATGTAACGGTCGCGGCTGTCGTCGTCGTCGTCGTCGTCATCATCATCGTCGTCGTCGTCGTCGTCATCGTCGTCATCGTCATCGCTGCCGAAGTCGAGCGAGTCGGCCTTCTTGCGGGTGCGGCGCGAGTCGAAGACACCGGCGGCGACGTTGTAGAAGCGGGTCTCGAGGGTCTCGAAGGGCACGCTCTGATCGGCGAGGATGACGGCGTGTTCCTCGACGCGGTGCTTCAGGCCGGCGAGCTTGCAGATGTAGTCGATGGCGTTGGCGAGGGGGACATTGTCGAGGGTCATGGTGATCGGGCGGTCGCCGACGCTCTGCGCCGCGGGGGCCGCGGCGGCGGGGGTGCCGGCGGCGCCCATGCCCATACCCCCGAACTGCTCCATGCCGGGCATGGCGCCCATGCCGGGGTCCATGCCCATGGCGGGGGCACCGAAGCCGCCGCCCATGGCCGGGTCCATGCCGGCTGCGGGGGCGCCGAAGCCGCCGCCCATGCCCTCCATCCCGGGCATGGCGCCACCGCCCATGCCGCCCATGTCCATGCCGGGCATGGCGCCCATGCCGCCGTCCATGCCGCCGGCCCCGGGCATGCCGGTGGGCGGCCCCATGTCGGGGGGGATGGCCTGCGGGGTCGTCTGCAGGAGGATATTGACGCCGGTGCCGTCTTCGACATCGAGTTCCATGCTCTTCTGCTTGAGGTCGGCGATCACCTCTCGGACGGGTACCTCGTCATACTCGATATGCGGGATGATGATGCTCTTGATCTTGCTGGGGACTCCCGTGGCGCCGTCGTCCTTGCGGGTGATGGAGCTGCGGGCGTCGGGTCCGACGTCGCTCATGACGGGGTTGACGGGCTCCGACCAGCGCCAGCGCGTCTCGGCCATGCGCTCGGCGACGACCTGCTGGTACTTCTCGACGCCGATCCCGTCGAGTTCCTCGTTGATCTGACGCAGGTAGCGGATGGCGCTGACCTCGTAGGGGTCGATCAGGAGGGCCTTCTCGAACTTGTCGCGGGCGTCGGCATAGCGGCGGTTCTTGAGGAAGACCTTGCCCTGTTCGATCAGGACCTTGACCTCGAAGTCGCGCTGCTCCTTGTCGATGTCGACCAGCTCGGGCTTGGTCTTCTCCTTGAGCTCGAGCTGCTTCTTCAGCTCCAGGCAGCGGCGGATGCGCTCGTCCATCTGTTCACGGCGGGAGGGGTCGTACTCGCCGGCGGTGGTATAGCGTTCGATGGCCTGCTCGATCTTGTCGACGCTGACGAGACGCTGGGCCTCGGCGACGAGGGTGCTGGCCCAGTCGGTGTAGAGGTTATGGAGCATGGCATCGATGTTCTCGCGCTTCTTGATGATACGCGGCTGGCTGCGCGAGATGGCGTTGAGGCGCTGCGTGGCGGCTTTGTACTTATCGACGGCCTGCTTGTAATCGCCCTGGCGCCAGAGCTTCATGGCCTGGACGGCGAGTTCATCGGCCATCATCTCGAGTTCCTGGCGGCGGACCTTCTCCGTCGCGGTCAGCTCCTCGGGCTGGGGCTCGACGACGGGTACGGCAGGCTGGGCCTCAGCGGCCGCGGCGCCGGTCTCGCCGGCGATCTGCTGACGCACGTCGCTCTCGGCGGCGGCCTTGATAGCGGGGTCGACGGCGGGAGCGGCGGCCTCGGCCTCGGGCTTGGCGTCATCGGCCGGGACGCCCTTGGAGAAGGCCTCGAGAATGGCATCGAGCCCACCCCCCTCGGCTTTGGCGGGCGCGGCGGTCTCACCGGCGTCCTTAAGGACCTCGGCCGGGACTGTCGGCGGCGCCGCGTCCTGGGCGCCAACACCGATCGTCCACGGGGTTACCCCCAGCACCGAGAACCACACCAGCAGGCAGGCGGTGCGTGCGATGAGGTTCCTGTCATGTGCACGTTTCATCATAGACCGTCTCCAGAAGGATCGCTGTTGAGGTCCTTCGCCTGCTGTCAGTATAGGTCTAGGCACAACTCTCTCCGGGCTGTGCGGGGCCACTCTCGGCGGTAGAACTGCCGGGGTGCACCATACACCGACTTTAGGGGAAATCACCTCTCTCTGTGCAACGCCTTAGCCTGTTACCTGCACCTTATCGTCACTCGGCGCCTTGGCCAGGGCATCCTGGCGGGCGCCGCGGATTCCGCGAGCGGCCCTCTCCGGCGTGGGCCGGGGGGCCTTCCGCCTCAAGGCACCATGCCTCCGGGTGCCGCCGGCATCATGCCGGGGTCGCCCATCATCGCCGGGTCCATCCCCGGCATGCCCGGCATGGCGCCGTCCATACCCATGCTCATGCCCTGCACCGCGAAGTCGGTGCGGGCATTGAAGACCGGGACCTCGATGCGCAGCGGCTCAGCGCCGGCGGCGGGGGCGGGTTCGGTGCGGACGACGGTGACTCCGGTCGGGGTGAGGGTCTCGACGCGGTAGGTCTCGCTGGTGACGCGCGGCGGTCTGCCGCGGCTGAGGGTGAGGGTGTCGCCGGCCTTGTGCATGAGCATGCGGATGCCGCCCATGCG
This sequence comes from Lentisphaerota bacterium, assembly GCA_012514865.1. Classification (GTDB taxonomy): domain Bacteria; phylum Verrucomicrobiota; class Lentisphaeria; order Oligosphaerales; family JAFGRS01; genus JAGVUW01. The sequence continues at coordinate 10,165 of JAAYZO010000304.1, forward strand.
GGCGTACTGCGGGTTGCGGGAGACGAAGAAGTAGAGTCGGGCGTAGGGCGTGCGTTCGTTGGTGTCCTTGCCCTCGGTGAGGGTATAGGGCTCGGTCTCGCCCTCGATGAGGACCTCGACCGTGCCGAGCTGCCGGCCGGCGCGCTCGGGGTCATCGATGAAGGCAGCGCTGCGGATGGTGAAGCCGTCGACGGTCTTGCCGACGTTGGTGAGGCGGTTGCGCCAGGTGCGGCGGGCGGTGTCGTAAGTCTGTACGGTGATCTGCCAGCGTGTCGGGTCGTCGCTGTTGTTACGACTGACGCGGCGCAGCTTGATGGACAGCGGCCGTTCGACGAGGCGGTCGAGACGGAGGAGCATCCCGAGAGGCGGCGTGCTGTTGGGGTCCTGCATATCGGTGCCGGCCTTGAACTCCTCGACATTGAGGAAGCCATCCTGGTCGGTGTCCATACGGGCGTCAGCGGGATTGTCGGGATTGAGGAAGGCGAGGCGCTGCTCGATGTGGTTCGGGATGCCATCGCCATCGCGGTCGCTGCCACTGGGGCCGCTGTCGCGCTTCGGGGGCTGCTCGGTCTTGCAGAACGGGCAGTTGTCGGCGAGGTAGGGGATGAGCTTGTTGCAGGTCTCGTTGTAGCAGAGGATGTAGTCGGGCGGCAGGAAGAGGTTGCTGCGGAGGGGCGAGGCGCCCTCGGCGGGGAGGGTATTGAGGGGGGTGGTATCGTAGACATTGCCGGCAGTGAGCCCGGCGTCGAGGGGCTGGATGGCGCCGCCGCTGCTGATGGCCAGGCGGGCTTCGTCTTCACGCTCGGCGGCGGTCTTGCGCGAGGCGCCGAGCGAGCGCATGAGCAGGCCAATGCTGACGAGCAGGGCCACCAGCGCCAGCCCGAGGGTCAGTTTCTCCACATGTCTGCGCAAGAAGTCCAAGGACTCACCCCTGCAACGTTACGGATTGGCATCCGGCTGATTGAACTCGATGACGTCGAAGCGCAGCGTCGCGGTGATCGGCCGGTCTGCTTCGAAGGGCCGGAGGTCGTCGCGCCAGCGCGGCTCGTTGCCGGCGGTGCCGGTCTGGCCCATGGCGCCCTCCATGCCGGGCATATCCATGCCGGGCATGCCGGCAGCGGGGTCCATGCCGGCGCCGGCCTGGCCACGGCGGCCGGGGCGCCGGAAGGTGCTGGCGCGGGGAGCGCCGCCGCCGGCGCCCATGGCGGGCTCCATGCCCATGCCAGGGTCCATCATGCCCATGGCGGGATCCATCATGCCCATACCGGGGCCCATACCGGCGCCCATGCCGGCGCCGACGGCCGGCGCGGCGATGGAGCCGAGGGCGCCGTTGGCGGCCTGGTCGGCCGTCTCCACGGCGAGGGTGCGAAGGAAGAACAGGTAGTTCGCCTCGGTGCTGATCTTGTTGATGAAGGTCTGCACCTGCTCCGGAGTCCCGGTGACGGTCATGACGACCGGGGTGGCGGTATAGAGGTCCTCTTCGATGACGGCCAGGTCGAGGGGCCGTTCGATGCTGTCGAGGCTCTGGAGGTGGGACTGGGCGACGATGCGGACGACCTCCTGGATGATGCGCAGTTGGCGGAAGATGAGGGGGATGTCTTCCTTGGCGGGGAGGTCCTTGCTCTGGGCGCGCAGGAGGAACGAGAAGGCGGGGCAGCGGCTGTAGTCGACGGGTGTCTCGGCGGCGTCGAGGGTGCGTGCCAGGGCGCGGATCTCATCCTGGAGGCTGCGCACGGCCTCGACGGCGGTCGATGGGTGGCGGGGCTCGATGCGGTACTTCGTGGCCATGGTCCGCCGGAGGTCCTCGAAGGCGCGCTCGGCGCGGTCGCGGTTGTCCTGGGCGGCCTTCTCGTTCTCGTTGGTGAGTTTGACGTTGTCCTTGCGGACCTGTCGGAACCACTCGAGCTGCTCCTCGAGGGCCTTGCGGTTGGCGCCGGCCTCACGGGCGGCGACGCTGATCTTGTAGCCGATGAGGAGGGCCAGGATCAGACAGCCGAGGGCGTAGAGGAGGAGGCCCCAGTTTTTCTTGATGAAATCCATATCGTTGGTGTGTACGGGAGCCGCGCCGGCCCCGGACCCTCCGCGGGCCGCGTTCAGCGGCCGATGTGGTTATAGTCGAACGGCTCCCGGAACTTGATCTGGATGACGAAGGTCGACAGGTTGTCGACGTTTTGGGGGGGCGAGTAGGAGACGATATTGGTGAACTCCGGATCGCCGTCGAACTTCTCGCTGGCGCCCTTGAGCAGCTCGATGAAGGCGAGTTCGGGGGTCGCCTGCTGGCGGGCCCGCTCGAAGGCCTTGGCACGGCGCTGCTCGGGGGTCTCCTCGGTGTCCTCGCCGCCGCTGTCGCCGTCGGCGGGGTTCTGTGCCGCGGCCGGATCGGCGGGGTTCTCGGGCGCCGCGGCGGGGTCGGCGGGGGCGGCGGCCACCTCGCCCTCCTTGAGGCCGCTGGCGGCGCGGCGGATGGCCTGGGAGGCATCGGGGGTGCTGAGGATCACGGCGTGGCCGGAGATGACCAGGCCGGTGATCGGCTTGGCGCCGTAGGCGGGTCCGGCCGCCTGGTCGCCGCCGCCGCCCATGCCGTCGGGGCCCATCATATCCATGCCGGGCATCATCTCCATGCCGGGCATGTCCATGCCGGGGAAGTCGGCGCCGCCCATGCCGGGCATGCCGCCCATGCCGCCGCCGGGAGTGCCGCGTTTGATGGGCTTGATTTCGCCGATGATGGGCTGGATGGAGTGGAGCCAGAGCCCATCGGGCTTGAGGCGGTAGAGTTCGTTGTAGATCTCCGGCCAGCGCTGTCGTTCCTTGAGGAGGGCGGTGACCGAGGCGATCTGGTCCTGCCGGCGCTGGGTCTCGCTGTTGTAGGACTTGATCTTGGCGGAGTAGGACTCGACGCCGTGGCGCTGTTCCTTGACGCGCCCGAGGGCACGGCTGAAGACCTGGCTCTGGTTGAGGTAGCCGAACCAGGCGACCATGAGCATGACCAGGACGCAGGCGAGGGTGGCGAAGACGTAGGGCTTCTTGCGGCGCAGGGCCTGCTGGCGGCGGATCGTCTCGGGGACGAGGGTGACCTCGATCGGGCAGGGCAGGCGGTAGCGCAGGCCGAGGCCGATGACCTCGCTGAACATGTGGGCGACTTCCTGGAGGCGCTGGCGGTCGACGCCGGGGCCGAGGGCGACGACCTGGAAGGGGTTGAAGTAGCTGACCTTCATGTGCAGCTTCTCTTCGAAGAAGTGGTCACAGTAGGTCATCGTCGAGCTGCCGCCGGTGAGGTAGAGGTGGACGGGGCGGTTGCCGTGCTGCTGGGCGCGGTAGACGCTGATCGAGCGGTTGATCTCGCCATGGAGCCGGGCCATGACGTTGCGGATGATCTTCGAAACAGCGGCGGCGACCTCGCTCTCGGGCTCGGCATAGGCGCCGCCGAGGGCGACGAAGCCGTGGCGGCGTTTGAGTTCCTCGGCCTCGGCGAAGCCGATGCCGAACTCCTTGGCGATCTGCTGGGTGATCGAGTGACCGGCGATCGGGATGGTGCGTGCGAAGAAGCGACTGCGATCGACGAAGAGGAGGTTGGTGCTGCGGCCGCCGATATTCAGGACCATGACGCATTCGTCGTCGCCGAGGTGATTGGCGCGGGCAGCGTTGTAGCAGGCGGCGGGGGCGACATCGACGAGGAGGGGCTCGAGACCGACGGCCTGGGCGGCACCGGTCATCTGCTCGACGATCTCGTTCTTGATGACGACGAACATGACGTCCATCTCTTCGTCGTCAGGATTGGCAATGAGCTGGTAGTCCCAGACCACCTCGTCCATGTTGAACGGGACGTTCTGCTTGGCCTCGAACTCGACGATCTGGCGGATGCGCTTCTCGTCTTCGGCGAAGGGCGGCAGGCGGACGAAGCGCGTGAAGGCGGCCTGTCCGGACATGCAGATGAGGGCGCGGCGGTACTGGAAGCTGTTCTCGACGAGCATCTGTCGGAGGAGGCCGGCGACGACGACCGAGCGGGTGCTCTCGGTCAGCTCCTCCTCGTACTCGCGATGGGCGAAGTTGACGAGGGTGCACGGGCCCTGTGACGCATACTCGAATTCGCCGACCTTGATGCTGGTGGCGCCGATGTCGATGGCCAAGATGCGTTCTGAGCGTGCCATTCAGTCACTTCCCGAAGCCGCGAGCGGCGGTGTACACTCCTGAGGGGCCATCATGGCCTGCTTCGGCGCGAGCCGGTCAGGGCCGCTGCCGTTTGGCATGTTCGTAAAAGTCGTAGTCCATGACGGCGAAGGGCGTATCCTCCGGACGCAGCAGTTCGCCCTCGAAGAGACGGACATCCGGCTCTTTGGCGCGCCACCAGTTGCGTGGGAGGGTGGTCTTGCTGTACTCCTGGCGGGCGACGCGCTGGCCATCGGCGACGACCTCGACGTAGAAGGCGAACTGCGACTTGTTGGGCCGTTTCGTTTCGCCGTAGCGCCGGATGAAGCCGGGCCGGACGTACATCGCGGCGCGGTGTTTACCGTTTTCGACGTCGAGGTAGGTCGCGGTCTCCTGAAGGAGGATGGGCTTGCCGCTGGGGGCGAGGACCAGGAGGCTCCACTCGATGGTGATCTCGTCGGTCCAGCCCTTGCGGCCGCCCTCGGTCTCGTACTCGAGGTAGACCTGGAGCCACTCATACTCCGAGGTCGCCTTCGGGTTGGTCGTCTCGCGGAACATCGGGGTACGGATCGTGTTAAACTCCATACCTGTGATGCGAACGCGCGTACGGGGCCGGTTGTCCTGAGCGAGGACAGCCATGGGGCACAGCAACGCCAGGGCTGCGAAGCCGAGCAGGCAGCGTCCCAGGGTTCCAGGCCTCATGATGCACCTCCCATGCCGGAGCGTGTATCCGGTGTCACACATCCACCGCGCCATCCCGTTGCGCCTCGTCCGGCGGCCTGGCGGAGGCCGGCGGCGATGCTGATCTGTGGCTGTTTCCGTGAACAGGATATCATAGGTTGTCGCCGGGCGCAAATCAAGACTGCGCTGGTGCGGGCTTTTTCTGGCCTGGCGGCTGCCATCAGGCGCCCCGCTGCCAGCGGCAGCGCGAGGCGACGAGGGGCCGCCAGGGCCGGTGGCTGCCGAGGTTGGCCTCGACGCTGGCGCTGGCCAGGGCCAGCGGCACGGTAGCGCGGGCGCCGGTGACGCGGCTGGCGCTCTCGACGGTGCGGGCGCGCATCTCCTGCTGCGCCGCGACGGCCTGAGCGCGGCGGACCTCGGCGTGGGCCTGGGCGATGCGGGTATCGGCGGCGGCCTGGCTGGAGCGCAGGCGGGCGGCGACGTTGTCCATGACGTCGATATCGGCGATGTCCACTGAGAGGATCTCGAAGCAGGTGCCGCTGTCGAGGCCCTTCTCGAGGAGTCGCCGCGCGATCCGGTCCGGCTTCTCCAGGATGTCACGGTGGCTGTCGGCGTTGCCGATGGCCGCGACGATGCCCTCGCCGACGCGGGCGGCGATGGTCTCCTCGCCGGCGCCGCCGACGAGGCGGTCGAGGCGGGTGCGCACGGTGACGCGGGCGCGGGCGGCGAGGCGGACGCCGTCGCGGGCGACGCCGGAGATGCCGTCCTGCTGGGCGTGGGCCGGCGGCACAGTGACGACCTTGTGATTGACGCGGGCCTGGACGGCATCGGCGACCTCCCGACCGGCCAGGTCGATGGCCGCGATGGTGCTGAAGTCGATGGTCAGGCCGGCCTTGCGGGCGGCGATGAAGGCCTCGACGACCTGGGGGAGGTTGCCGCCGCTGAGGGCGTGGGCTTCAAGCAGGCTGATGGGTGTGGGCAGGCCGGCCTTCCAGAGGCGCACGGCGTGGTCGAGGATCTCGGCGGGCTGGAGTCGGCGCAGGCGGATCATGACGAGGTGGGGTATGGAGAGCGGCACCCCGGCGGCCTGCGCCTGGACCCACAGGGAGATGCTGCTGCCGATGAGGATCAGCCCCGCCAGGATGACGGCCCCGAGGAGCGCCAGCAGGATGAGCAGAGCGTGACCCATGGCGTGTCTCTCCTTCTTGGCCCGGCGCCCAGGCGCCGGGGGGGCGGAGGATCGGACGGATCCGACGGATCCGACGGATCCACCGCCGCGAGATCAGGTCGCGCGGTAGTTCGGGGCGTCCTTCACGACGGTGACGTCGTGGGGGTGGGCCTCCTGTTTGCCGGCGGGTGTAACCCGGACCAGGCGGGCCTTGGCCTGCAGTTCGGGGATCGAGCGGGCGCCGCAGTAGCCGAGGGCGAAGCGCAGGCCGCCGCTGAACTGGTAGAGCACGTCGGCGACCGGGCCGCGGTAAGGCAGCATGCCCTCGATGCCCTGGGGGACGAGGCGGTCGTGGCTTTCGACGTCGCCCTGGTCATAGCGCTCACGGCTGCCGCGGCCGGTCTTCATGGCATCGAGGCTGCCCATGCCGCGGTAGACGACGTAGGTGCGGCCCTGATGCAGGATGCGCTCGCCGGGGCACTCCTCGGTGCCGGCAAGGGCCGAGCCCATCATGACGCAGGAGGCGCCGACGGCGAGGGCCTTGGCGACGTCGCCGGAGTAGGAGATGCCGCCGTCAGCGATGATCGGCACGGCCCCGTCGACGGCCTTGGCGGCCTCGTAGACGGCGGTCAGTTGCGGGATGCCGACGCCGGCGACGACGCGGGTGGTGCAGATCGAGCCCGGGCCGATGCCGACCTTGATGGCGTCGGCGCCGGCCTTCAGGAGGTCGGCGGCGCCCTCGCGGGTGCCGACATTGCCGGCGATGACATCGATCTCGGGGTAGCGCGCCTTGAGGTGTCTGACGGTCTCGATGACGCCCTTGGAGTGGCCGTGGGCGGTGTCGACGACGAGGACATCGACCTCGGCCTCGACGAGGGCCGCAATGCGGGCCTCGTCGTGGGGACCGATGGCGGCGCCGACGCGGAGGCGGTGCTGGGCATCGCGGTTGAAGCTCGGCTCCATGTTGTCGATGAGGGTGCGCAGGTCGTTGAAGCTGAAGAGTCCGACCAGGTGGCCCTGCTCGTCAACGATGGGCAGCTTGCCGATCTTGCGCTCGATCATGATCTGGAAGGCCTCGGTCATCGAGGTGCCGGGGTCGACCACGACCGGGTTGCGCGTCATGACCGCCTCGACGGGGACGTCGTAGTTGGTCAGGAACTTCATATCGCGGGCGGTGAGGATCCCGACCAGGCGGTTGGCGCGGTCGAGGATGGGGAAGCCGCTGAAGGTGTACTTCTTGGCGGTCTTGGCCGCGAGGACATCGGCAACGCGCATGTCGCTGTAGAAGACGACCGGCGAGAGGATCAGGCCGTTGAGGTAGTGCTTGACGCAGGCGACCTCTTCGGCCTGGCGCTCGGGAGAGAGGTTCTTATGGACGACGCCGAGCCCGCCGAGTTTGGCGATGGCGATGGCCATGGTGCTCTCGGTGACGGTGTCCATCGCGGCGCTGACGAAGGGCGTGTTGAGGGTGACCCGGCGCGTCAGGCGGGTGGCGATGTCGGTGTCGGCGGGCAGGAAATCGGCATACTGCGTCACCAGGGAGACGTCATCGAAGGTCAGGCCGGTCGAGCCGGCCTCGGCCATAAAAGCATCCATGCAGGCATTTGCCATCGCAATCAACTCCAGTCCAGTCGCTCACCCGTTTCCCGGGGGAGCATAATGCCGAAAGGCGGGAGCGTCAAGCACCGGCGCCCTTGGCCAGACTGATGACGACGCACTTGCGGCCCTCGGCGTCCGGCTCCTCACTCTCGGTGTGGACGGCGGGGTCATCGCGCAGGGCCATATGGACGGCGCGGCGTTCGGCGGCATTGAGGGGGCCGAGGCGGCGGGGCTCGCCCCAGCGCTTGACCTCCTTGGCGGCATCGGCGGCGAGGCCGTGGAGGCGGTCCTCGTCGACACCGTCGCGGCCGCGACGGTCGCCGCCGCCGCGCCGGCCGCCGCCGTCGCGGCTGTCGCGGCTGTCGCGGGCGTAGCGGTAGCCGTCGATGCTGATGGCGACGGCGGGGCCCTCGCCGTGCTCTTTGCGCAGCATGCGGTCGAGGAGGAGTTCGAGGGCCTGGAGGCAGTGGCCCTTGCGGCCGATGAGGCGGCCCGCCTCCTCGGTGGTGAGATTCAGGACGAGCGCCTCTTCGGTCTCTTCGGGGGTGACCTCGGCGCGGAAGCCGAGGAGCGAGACCATGCGGGTGAGGCGTTCGACACTGTCCTTCTTGAGGGCTTCGGTAACGGCCATGCTGGGGGGTCTCCTTGCCCTCGCCGCGGCGGTTCTCCGCGTCGCAGTGCGGCCGCGTCGGGCGCGGCCGCGCCGCTGTGGGTGCTGTGCCTGGCCCGTTCCGGGCCGGCGGCGGCGGGGGCGGCTGTGATGGGTTGGGTTGGGGCCTTGCCGCGGGCTTCTGCGGTCAGGCCGCGGCGGCGCGTTGCTCGGCTCTCCGATTCAGGGCATTGGTGGCCAGCATCTGCACAATACTCAGGATCTGGCTGACCGTCCAGTAGAGGGTCAGGCCCGAGGGCATGCCATAGAAGAGGAAGATGAAGAAGATGCTCATGAAGTTCATCATGCGCTGCTGCTGCGGATCGCCGGTCGAGGGCGTCATCTTCTGCTGCAGGAACATGGTGGCGCCCATGAGAATGGCCAGAGGCCGCAGGGGCAGGCCGAAGACGTCGTCGGGCATGCTCAGATCGGCGGACCACAGGAAGCTGGCGTGGCGCAGCTCGATGGCACCGCGGAAGGTGACGAAGAGGGCGAAGAACACCGGCAACTGCAGGAGCATCGGCAGACAGCCGCCGAGCTGGCTGACCTTGTTCTCCTTGAACAGCTCGGCCTGCTTGCGGTAGAGCTTCTGCGGGTCCTCTTTGTACTTCTCGCGCAGCTCCTTGAGCTGGGGCTGCAGGGCCTGCATCCGACGCATCGAGTTGGTGTGGTGGTGGGTGAGCGGCCAGAAGAGCAGCTTGACGGCCAGGGTGATGACGATGATGGCGAGGCCGTAGCCCCAACTGACCTTGAACAGGTCATTCAGCCAGATGAGGAGGCGCAGGAGCCAGCGCGTCAGGACGCCCATCCAGGCCGGATTCCAGAACATGAACGAGTCCATGCCGACGACGGTCTCGAGGCGGCCGCCGAGCTGCTGGAGCAGGCCGTAGTCCTTGGGCATGGCCAGGCCGGTGAAGGCCAGGGTGACCTCGCGGCCGGGCTCGAGGGTCTGGGCCGGCAGGAGGCCGCGGGCCTGGCACCAGGTCTGGGCGATGGTCTTGTTGCCGGCCGCGGGCACGGCGACGCTCTGCAGGTCGAGCTGGCAGCCGGTGAAGGCCTCCTGGTCGCTGAGGCTGCCGGCGATCAGGGCCAGCATGAAGTACTGGCTCTGCACGGCCAGCCACTTGGCGGGGCGCTGCTCGAGGTCGACGGCGGTGCCCTTGCGCAGGAGCTTGAGGACCTGCTTGGAGGCGTAGCTCTTGGGGCGGCTGGCGTCGAGGAAGTTCACCGCGACGGTGCTCGAGACGCTGCGCGAGGCGGCCGGCCGCGCCGAGACGCTCGGCGGCATGGCGCCGGCTTCGACGGCCAGACGGCGCAACGACACCGGCGCGGCGCCGTCGTTGCGGAAGTGGCTGCTGTAGCGGATCTGGTACGGGGCCTCCGCCAGGGCTTCCCAGCGCTCGGTCAGGACCAGGCCGGACGGGCTGCGCCGGCGCAGCTCCAGGACGGAGGCGCTCTGCGTCAGCACCTCGGCCGGGCCGAACTCGAGGCCGGCGGCCTGGAGGTTCAGGGCGAGGAAGGGGAATTCCGGCCGCCCGAGGGTCACCGGCTCACGCGCCGCAGGGTCGCGCACGACGTCGCGGGCATAGGCCGGGAGGGTCGCGCGGCGGACGCCGGAGCCGGCCGGGTCGAGTTCGAGGCGGAGCACCTCGCCGCCCTGCAGGCGCACCGGCTCGGCGCCCGTCGTCGGCCAGGCCTGGCCGCGCAGCGCGCCGGGCTGGGACGGGAGGCCCGCGGCCGCGGCGGCGCCGGACGGGGCGCCGGCGTCGGCGGGCAGCGCCGCGGCGGACGGGGCCGCCGCGGCAGGCTCAGCCGCCGGGGCCGCCTCGGACGCCTCGGCCGGCGGCGGCGCGGGGGGCGTCGGACGCTGAATCCCGAGCAGGCCCAGAAGCGGGCCCCAGAAGACCATGAGGAGAACACAGACGGCAACGCCGACCAGGCTGACTTTGTCGTACTTCATGAGGGCATGGGCTTCCTAGGCTCACCGGCGGAATGCGATGGCGGCGGCACCGGGTCATACACCGGACCGCGATAGAGGGGCTGGCAGCGCAGCAGGCGCCTGAAGGCCAGCCAGGTGCCGCTGACCAGGCCGTGGCTGAGGAGCGCCTGGCGAGCATACTCCGAACAGGAGGGCTGGAAACGACAGCAGGCCGGCTTGAGGCCGCTCAGGCAGAGCTGGTAGCCGCGCACCGCAGCGGCGGCCAATCTGGCGGTCAGCCCTGTCAGGACCATGGTCGTCTCCGAGCGGCAGGGTGTCATGGCTGCCCTGCCCCGGTGCTGAGCAGCCCGAGGCGCCGGCAGGCAACCGTGAGGTCAGCCAGCACCTCCTGCATGCGGGCATCCTGCAGGCGCGCCCGCGGGATCAGGACCATCCAGGCGGGCGCCAACGCGGGAAAGAGCTGCCGATAGGCCTCCCGCAGGAGCCGCCGCGCCCGGTTGCGCACGACGGCCTTGCGGCTGTAGCGCCGCGAGACCACAAAGGCGACCCGCGACCCGCCGTCGGGCGGCGGCGCCACCACCGAGACCACGCAGAGCCGCGGCACCTCTTTGCGACCATGCTGGCGCATCCAGTCGAGCTGAAAACGCGTGCGCAGACGGCTCTTCGGACCCAGGCTCAGGGGCGCCGACGCGGGCGCGGCCGGAACCGGCGTGGCCGGCGGCGGTGACACGGCTACGACAGACGGTGGCTCGCCATGGGATGGAGCTGCCATGCCAGGGAGCTGACTCCGAGTCGCGGGCTGCGGCGGCGTTACCACGCCTCAGGCGCAGAGACGCACGCGCCCCTTCTGGCGGCGGCGGCTCAGGACCTTGCGACCGCTGTGAGTGGCCATGCGCGCACGGAAGCCCAACTTGCGCTTCCGCACCCGATTCGAGGGCTGGAATGTGCGTTTCATCGTGTCGTGCCTTCCTCAGACTATGCTGCAGAAAAGGGCTCAGGCCGTGCTCTCTCCGACGGCCGCAGCCGACCCTGGAGACAGGGCGCCGGCGGCGCTCGACGGCCAGGACCAACCTCGTTGCCCGCAAGAAAAGACGCGCCGGTAACTATAGCACCATGCCGTGCCAACGCCAGTCGTCGGGCGCCGCCGCACCGAAATCGCGCCGGCGCGGCGCTGGCGCCGCGCGAGACCACGGGCCGGGGCAAGGGACAGAAGGGACACAAGGGACGCAAGGGACACAAGGGACACGGACGCCCCTTAGGTAGGCCGCGCGAGCCGAGCGCGGCCACGGGCGCCGGGGAACGGCGCCCGGGCCGGGGGGAGCCGAGCCGACGCTCGGCGGTCCCGGGGGAGCGCCACTCGGCTCGTGGCGCCCACGCGCCCCGGGGCGGTCCCGGGGTAGGTCCGCGGCGCCGTCCGTGGACCTCCCCGGGCGCCGGCGGCGGCTTGAAAAGCCCCGGGGCGGGGCCATGGTTGGCGCGGCCGGGGGACAGCGCGCCGCAACGCGCTCCCGGGCCGCGCTGCGACGGCGCGGGAGTCGCACGCCCGCCGGCAACGGCAGCCCCATCCCGACGCTCTTGTTATATGGATAGGAATAAGGACGCGACAGGTCATGCGCATCTACAGCGAGGACCACCTCTGGGTTGACTGCGATCAGGGCGAGGCCACTCTGGGTATCAGCGCCTATGCTGCCGCGGAACTCGGCGAGGTGACGTACGTGGAGCTGCCCGCGATCGGCGCAGCGATGGCGGCAGGCGGCGTCCTCTGTGTGGTCGAGTCGCTGAAGACGGCGGCGGACCTTCCGTGTCCGGTATCGGGCCGTGTCATGGCAGTGAATGACCGTCTGACGGCGGAGCCCGGGCTCCTGAGTGGCGATCCCGAGGGCGACGGCTGGATCTGTCGGCTGAGCGGTGTGGCGGCGGGGGAGGTCGCCGGCTTCATGTCGGCGGCGGCCTATGCCGCCTATGTCGCCGCACCGTCGGCGCGGTGAACGGCGGCGTGAGCCGGCGGCGCCGGGCGCGGCAGGAGACGGCCTCCAGGCCGTTTTTGCGGAAACGCCCTTGCGCCGCCTGTGGCTCGGGTGTACTGTCAGCGGATATGAGTAGAGAGTCGTCACCGGTTGGCGGCTCTGAGGACAGGAGTGCCGGGCTCACGGCGAGGGGCATTCCGGGAAACGCGTCACTTCACCAACGTTGAGGGAGTGCAGGAGCAATGGGTATTACGCAGATCGTCATTATGGTGGTTGCCGTTATCGGCATGTTCCTTGGGCTCTCGAAACAGAAAGCGGGGGCCGCCTGGGGCAAGCCCCTTGCCGTCGTGTCCATCATCGTTGCGATTGTGACGGCCCTGTGGAGCATGTCCGGCGGCGGCAGCAGCAACGAGCAGGTCGTCGACCGCGAGATCGCGTTCCAGAAGATCGGCGGCAAGAAGCTCGGTCTGTACCTGGCTGAGAAGCACAGCGGCGGCAAGGTCCTGATCCTTACCGAGCCCAAGCTGGGCGCGCAGGCCGGCAAGCCGAATCCGCTGATCGAGGGTCTGAAGGAAGGCCTGGGCACGGCCCTGACGGTGGTCGGCGAGGTCAGCCCGGAAGTCCCGGCTGACAAGGCCAAGGCCTTCGCCGCCGAGATGCCGATGGAGGGCGCTCCGGACGGCGCCATGCCTGGCGAGATGATGCCCCCGCTGGAGTACTGGTTCTCGGCGAAGATCTTCGATGACCTCGTCGGCAAGCAGAGCGGCTTTGATGTCCTGGTCACCACCATCGGCCTGCCGCAGGATGCCCGCAACTCGAAGATCCTGCGTGACAAGGACCGGCCGAAGATCGCGGTGCTGAACGGCTCGATCTATGACCTGAAGGCCGCCATCCGCCCCGACATGATCGTCGGCGCCATCACCTACAACCCGAAGGCCGAGTACGACGACAAGCCCGTTCCGAAGGACCTCGACGAAGCCTTCAACAAGCGCTTCCTGCTGGTCACGCCGGACAACCTCGGCCAGGTCGTCTCGACCAACCCGGACATCTTCCGCGCCGGCAACTGATCGCCGTCGCGCGGGATCCGTCCCGGGCCTGAAATGACACAGCCCGCCGACCCCATCGGGGTTGGCGGGCTGTGTGTTTCTGACCGGCCGTCGTGGACGGCGGCCGGTCAGGCGAGGGTGACGATGGTGGCCCCGGCGCCGCCGGGGTCCTTCTCGCCGCCGAGGCGGAAGCGCTTGACCTGGCGGTGCGTGCGCAGCCACTCGTGGATGCCCTGGCGGAGCCGGCCGGTGCCGAAGCCATGCACCACCCGGATCTCGTCCAGGCCGGCTAAGACGGCGCGGTCGATGGCCAGGTCGAGCTCGGCCAGGGCCTCGTCGACACGCCGGCCCAGGAGGTTCACCTCGCTGGCGGCCGCCTCCTGCCGGCGCGGTCGCGCCACCGTCACACGGCGGGGCTCGTCCGGCGGCGGGGGCGCCTGGCCGAGGTCGCGGACCTCGACCGTGAAGGGCAGGCCGTTGACCTCGACGCGGGCGGTGTGGCCATGGTCGCCAAGGCAGAGGACCATGCCGTAGGCCTGGAGCTTCTCGACCCAGACGCGGCGGCCGGGCGTGACCTCGAGGCGAGCCAGGGGCTTGGCCGGCCGCGGCGCCGTCTGTTCAGCGCCCTCGCGCAGTCGCCGGGCGCGCTCGTCGAGGCCCTGGCGGGCTTCGGCGGCGGCCTGGACGACGGCGCTGCCGGCGGTGGGGTCCGGGCGGGCTTCGCGGAGGGCCCTGAGGCGGTTCTCGACCTCACGGCGGGCGTTCTCGATGGTGGCCTCGGCCTGGCGGTGGGCGTCGTGGAGGAGCCGCCGGCGCTCGCGGCGCAGCTCGTCGAGTTCAGCGCGAACGGCGTCGCGTTCGCGCACGAGGGCGTCGCGGGTGTCGCGCGCCTCGCGTTCGCTCTCGGCCAGGCGCTGCTGGTCTTCCTCCAGGCGCGAGAGGACCTTCTCCAGACGGCGGTGGTCGTGCGAGAGCAGGCTGTCGGCGCGCTCCAGGACCTCCTCGGGGAGGCACAGACGGCGGGCGATCAGGAGGGCATGGCTGGCGCCGGGCCGGCCGAGGTCGAGGGTGTACTCCGGCTGCATGGTCTCGGTATTGAAGCGTACCGAGGCATTGAGCATACGCGGGTTCTCCTGGACGAGGTGTTTGACGACGTCCAGGTGCGTGGTGGCGACGGTGAAGGCGCTCCGGCGGGTGAGGTACTCGAGCACGGCACAGGCGAGGGCGCCGCCCTCGACGGGGTCGGTGCCGGCGCCGATTTCATCGATGAGGACGAGGCTTCGGCCATGGGCGCTGGCCGCGAAGATCTCCTTGAGGTGCCGGAGGTGGGCGCTGAAGGTGCTGAGGCTGGCGGTCACCGACTGCTCGTCGCCGATATCGGCGACGACGCGGTCGACCTGGAGGCACTCGCTGTCGGGGTCGACGGGCACCGGCAGTCCGGCATGAGCGAGGGCGGTGATCAGGCCGATGGTCTTGAGGGCGACGGTCTTGCCGCCGGTGTTGGAGCCCGTGATGACGACGGTGCGCAGGCCGTCGGCCGGGGCGAAGTCCAGGGGCACGAGGGCGTCCTGGCGGCCCTCGCTGCGGAGCTGCCACTCCAGGAGGGGGTGCCGGGCGCGGGTGAGCCGCAGGCGATTGCCCAGGCTGGGGAGGACGGCGTGGTAGGCGGCGGCCCAGCGCCCGACCGCGAAGGCGGCGTCGAGGGCGGTCAGGGCCGCCAGGGCGTCGGCCAGGGCCGCGCCCTGCGCCCGCACGGCGGCGCTGAGGCGGGCCAGGATGCGCCAGACCTCGTCGCGCTCCTGCAGCCGGGTCTCGGCAAGGTCGTTGCCCAGCGGCACCGCGCTGGCCGGCTCGACGAAGAGGGTGTGGCCGCTGTTCGAGAGGTCGTGGACAATGCCCGGCAGGGCCCCCTTCTGTTCGCGCCGGACGGGGACGACGAAGCGGCCGTTGCGCAGGGTGACGAAGGTCTCCTGGAGGGCCTCGCCGAGGCCGGGGTCCTTGATGAGCCTCTCGAGGCTGCGCTGCAGCGACTGCTCCAGATGCGCCGCCCGCTGGCGCAGGGCGCGCAGACGCGGGCTGGCGCTGTCGAGGACAGTGCCATCGTGGTCGAGGCTGCGATGCAGATCGGCGCGGAGGTCCTCGCAGGGCCGCAGGCGGCCGGCCAGGTGCGCGAGGCCGGGCCGGGACAGGCAGGGGGGGCTCTCCAGAAAGGCGCGGGCGGCGACGGTGACATCGAGCAGGCCGCGCACCAGGAGAAGCTCGGGGCCGTCGAGGACGGCATCCGCGGGACTGACACGGCGCAGGGCCTCGCCGGGGTCGGTGAGGGCCAGGCCGGGCAGGCTGGCCCCGGCCGCCAGCACGGCGAGGACATCGGCGTAGAGCTGACGACGGTCGGCGGTTCCCTGCCCGCGCGGCGATGGGCGCAGGCTGGTGACGGCGGTCCGGCCGAGGCTCGTCTGGGCGTAGCCGCCGATGACCTCGAGGAGGGCGTTGTAGTCCAGGACGTTGAGTGAGTGTGATTCCATCAGTCCGCGTTACGGTGGACGCCTTCGATCCAGAGACGGTAACAGAGCAGCGACCAGAGCTGGAAGCTGTGATCGCGCTGGCCGTTGAGGTGCTCTTCGGCGA
>JAAYZO010000305.1 GCA_012514865.1 Lentisphaerota bacterium
CGCCGCCGCCCTCGAGAGTGTCCTCTTCCGTGAGCCCTCGCCCGTGTGGCTCGCCTGGACCGAGGAACTCGAGGATACCCTCGCCGCGGCGGAAGCCCTCGGCTGGACGCTGACATCACGGGATCTCGCCGCCGCACCGTGCGTCCGCACCGATGGCGAGGTGATGCAGGTCTGGCCGGAGCACTTCCTCTTCCGTGCCCGCCTCTGCCGCACGCCCTCGGTCATCAGGACCGCCGGGCTCTTCTTCCAGGACATCCTTGCCGCGGCAGCGCCGGCCGTGCCTGCCGCCGAATGGAGACATGCCGCATGAACCAGGAGATCCACGTCGACATCAGCCCCGACGGCGCCCTGTCGATCGAAGCCCACGGCTTCACAGGGAGCGCCTGCCGGGCCGCGACCGCACCGATCGAGAAGGCCCTGGGAGCCGTGCGCTCCCGGAAGCCCAAAGACACGCTTCAGCGTCCGCGGGTCACGGTCCCGGTGAAGAACCGCCTCGGAGGGCCTCAGCCGTGAGCGACCAGGCCGTCATCCTCTTCGACACTGCCGGCCGCGCCCGCTGTCTCTACAGCGAGATCGTGGACCTGCAGGCCCTGGGGCGACTCAAGGTCCGCCGCGCCACCCGTATCGAGTTCGATGCCCTGACACAGCGCTGGCAGGTCCTGCCCGCGCACGGCCGGCGCGTCCTGTTCAGTTCGCCCTCCCGCACCCGGTGCCTGGCCTGGGAACAGGCCAACGTCATCCCCTGACCCCTTCGGCCGGCGGGTGCTCTCTACCCGCGCCCGCCCTCACACACTCTCCATCTCGCCAGCCTCCCGAATCCCCCACCATCGTTCCCTTCACGAAAGGACACACTGACCATGCAGGCACTCTTCGACACTCCCCGCGGCCACCGCGTCATCCTGTGCATGCCGCTCCGCGACTTCATGGCCTCCCGGCTGATGCGCGACCAGGCCGCGGTCGCCATGTGCACTCCCGGCGAACTTGTCCTGGCCCACCTTCCTGCCGAGCCCGCCGCCCTCGACGCCGAGGACTTCGCCCCGGCGCTGACCGAGGCCTGCGAGGCCGCCACCGAGTTCAGCGTGAGCCACGTCACGCTCGACGACCGCGACCTGCGCTATGCCCGGCGGCTCCTGCGCGACAGCGCCGCCGCCGTCGGGACCGGCCCGAGCGCCGCCTGAGCCTTCGCGCCAACCCTCCTGCCGGGCCCTTCGGGGGGCACCCTGCCTGCCAGGGCTGTCACCCAGGCCCGGCTCTGTCACGCCAGTCTTCACCAGAATCCCCTATCGTCCACCACCCCCATCACGGAGACCACGCGATGCCCATGCCCTCCGAACTCAAAGACTACATCCGCGCCGGCTTTGCCGGTATCTGGCTGGTGACCTTCGAGGAGGTCCGCGCCGAGGCCCTGCTCGCCCGCACTGCCGCTGACCTCGGCTGGAGCCTCCACGGGTGGAGCGTGACCGGCGGCCTGGTACACGTGGCGACTGGCGGCGCCGAGCCTGTCAACGACCCGCTGCAGGCGGTGCTGAGCCTGAGCGAACTCCCCGAGAAGAGCATCCTGGTGCTCCGGGACTTCCAGCAGTTCCTCGGCGATGCCGGGCAGCCGGCCGACCCGGTGCTCTCGCGCACCCTCCGTGAGCAGCTCCGCCAGGCGCGCTGCTCGTCGCGCGCGATCGTCATCCTCGGCTGTCGCCTGCAGCTCCCGCCGGAGCTCGAGAAGGAGTTCACGGTCCTCCACCTCGGTCTCCCGGAGCCGTCTGACCTGCGCGCCATCGCCGCCGGCATTGCCGACTCGGCCGGCCTGGAGAGCACCGATGCCGCGCTCGACGCCGCTGCCGAAGCCGCCCGGGGTCTCACCAGCACCGAGGCTGAGGATGTAATGGCCCTCTCGGTGGTCAGGGGCCGGCCCCTCGACCCGCTGCTCATCGCCGCCGAGAAGGCGCAGAGCCTGAAGAAGGGCGGTATCCTCGAGGTCGTCGATACCCCGGCGGACCTGGCCGACGTCGGCGGGCTCGACGCCCTGAAGGCGTGGCTCCTGCGGCGCCGGACGGCGTTCTCACCCGAGGCCGCCGCCTTCGGGCTGCCGCTCCCGCGCGGCATCCTGCTCCTGGGTATCCCCGGCACCGGCAAGAGCCTCACGGCCCGTGCCACCGCCGGGGTCCTCGGCAAGCCCCTCCTGCGGCTCGACGCCGGAAGGCTCTTTGCTGGTGTCGTCGGCGAGAGCGAGGCGAACCTCCGCCGCGCCATCGCCATGGCCGAAGCGGCCGCACCCTGCGTCCTCATGGTCGACGAGATCGAGAAGGCTCTGAGCGGCAGCCGTTCCAGCGGCTCCGCTGACGGCGGCACCGCCGCCCGCGTCTTCGGGGCTCTCCTGTCGTGGCTGCAAGATCGCCAGAGCCCGGTTTTCGTCGTCGCCACCGCCAACGACATCTCGCAGCTCCCGCCCGAACTCCTGCGCAAAGGAAGGCTCGACGAGATCTTCTTCCTGGATCTCCCAGTAGAAACCGAGCGCGAGGCCATCTGGCGTATCCACATCGCCCGGCGCCGGCGTGACCCGGCCGCCTTCGACATCGGCGACCTGGTCAGCCGCAGCGACGGCTTCACCGGCGCCGAGATCGAGCAGGCCTTCATCGATGCCCTCTATGCCGCCTACGAGGCGGGGCGCGAGGTCGGCCAGGGCGACATCGGGGAGGCACTCCGGCGCACGGTGCCCCTTTCGGTCACCATGGCCGAGGACATCCGCGCTCTGCGGCAGTGGGCCGCCAGGCGCACGCGCCCGGCCGCCGGCACTTCCGCC
>JAAYZO010000306.1 GCA_012514865.1 Lentisphaerota bacterium
ACTGGAATGTCCCCGCGTACCACTTCGATCCGACCGGCGAGTACGGCGCGCGCTGTCCGGTCGTCGCGGATCCGTCCCACTCGAACGAGGTGACCTTCCGGGCCTGCGATCACATCACGGCCGGCAGGCACTCGACGGAGCTCTTCGTGGATGCCGCGGTACGCTTTCTTGAAACGGTCTCGCGGTCGGCGCCCTTCTTCATGTCGGTAGCGCTCCTGGCGCCGCACGACCCGCGTACGATGCCGGAGCGCTTCCGATCGATGGTCGATCCGGAGGGCATTGCCCTGCCGGCGAACGTCCTTCGTGAGCATCCCATCGACACCGGCGCGCTGCGGATCCGCGACGAGATGCTCGCGGCCCACCCGCGTGAGCCGGTGGAGATCCGACGGCACATCGCCGAGTACTACGCCATGATCGCGCACCTCGACCACGGGTTTGGACGACTCGTCGCGGCGCTGCAGGCGCGGGGCGTGCTCGATCGCACCGTCATCGTCGTCGCGGGAGACAATGGCCTCGCCGTGGGACAGCATGGGCTGATGGGCAAGCAGAACCTCTATGACCACAGTGTCCGGGTGCCCCTCGTCCTCGCCGGCCCCGGCGTGCCATCCGGCCGCCGGTCCGACGCGCTGGTGTACCTCCTCGATCTCTTCCCGACGCTCTGTGCCCTCGCCGGCGTCGAGGTGCCGCCCTCAGTCGATGGCCGTAACCTTATTCCCTGCATGACCGGCGACTGCGCGGGTGGGCGCGAGGTGCTGTATCTGGCCTATGCCGACAGCATCCGCGGCGTCACGGATGGCCGCCATAAGCTCATCGAGTATGCCTGTGGCGCGACGCAGCTCTTCGACCTGTCCCGTGACCCGCTGGAGATGGACGACCTGTCCTGCCGTGCCTCGTCCGGCCCGCTGCTGGAGAGGCTGCGGCAGCAGGTGCGCCGTCTGGCGCTCGAATGGGATGACGAGCGGCACCCGGCCGGCCGGGCGTTCTGGGCCCGGCGTGCTGACCTGCTGTGACACGCGGCCGGGCCGCGCCGGGCGTGCCACCGCGGATTGTACCGGTGCGTCCCCGAGGCTACATTTTGGCGGCGGCGGTCCGGACGGGCTTCGACGTGATGCACGGTAGCCATGGCATGCCCCTCGGCAACGATCGTCGCCGGCAGTCGGCGGCATCGCATCACGGCGCCGACCGGGCACGACGGCGTGCATCCGGCACGCGGTCGCGACGCCGCTTCCGGGCCGCTGTTCCGTTGTCTGCCGTAGGTTGCCGTGCCGCCATCCCGGGTGGGATGACGGCAATCTCGGCGTCAGAGTACTGCCGGCACGCCGGCCGTGAGGACCCCGACCATGAGCATGAAAAAAGTCGCCGTCCTGATGGGCAGCAAGAACGACCTGCCGAAGCTCGAGGGCTGTGTCAAGACCCTCAAGGCCCTGGGGATACCGGCCGAGGTGCGTGTGATGAGCGCGCATCGCACGCCGGATATCGTTGCCGGGTTCGTCTCGACGGCGGCGGCTGAGGGCTTCGGCGTGATCATCGCCGCGGCCGGCGGCGCGGCGCACCTCGCCGGTGTGACGGCGGCGCACACACTCCTGCCGGTGATCGGCATCCCGGTCGAGGGCGGCGCCCTGAATGGCCTCGATGCCCTCCTGGCGACGGTGCAGATGCCCGGGGGCATACCGGTGGCGACGGTGGCCATCGGCAGCGGCGGCGCCGTGAATGCCGCCCTGCTGGCCGCCGAGATCCTGGCGCTCAGCGATGAGGCGCTCCTGGAGCGCCTGCGGCTCTACCGCGCCGACCAGCGTGCCAAGGTCGAAGCCGCCGACCGCGAGGTCTCGAGTCAGCATGCCTGACCTGGCCGTCAGCCGGTGGGCCGTCGCGTGGAACCGGGCGTCGTTCCTGGCTCGTCGCGGCTGGCTCATCGGGCTGTCCTGGGCGGCGTTGCTGGCCCTGCCGGTGCCCTGCACGGCGGCTGAGAGCCGAACCCTGGACAAGGCTCGCCTGCGCATCGTCTGCGAGACGCCGGCCCTCCTCAGCGCCTGGCAGCGCTTTGCCGCGGGCTGCGTTGCCGAGGTCGAGGAGGCCATCGGGCCGCCCGGCGACACGCCGCCGGCGCTGACGGTGCGTTTCGGGGCGGCCGCACGGTCGCCGGCGACACCCGCGGCGAATCCCTTCGTTCTGGACTTCGCCGCCGAGGCACCCATCGAGGTCGTCACTCACGAGCTGCTGTCGGCGCTCCTGCGCCGTCAGGTCACCGACCCCGCCGCGGCCCGCCCCCCGCGTCTGCCGGCGACCGGCTGGCTGGCGGCGGCACTGACCAACCGCGTGCTCTTCGGCCAGCGCGAGCGCTACGGCCGCGTGATGCCGGATTTCGAGCCGGCGCGCTTTGCCTTCCAGCGCGGCGCCTACCCGGATATCCAGCGGCTGCTCGAGTCGCCGGTGCCGCCCGAGCAGACCATCCCCTACCGCCTGTACGCCTTGCACTGCGATCTCCTGGCCCTGTGCGTCTGCGCGTCGACCGACCTGGAGGCGCTCTCGCGCCTGCTGGCGCTCGACGCCAGCGGCCGCGCGCCGGTTGAGGCGTTGGCCTTCGTCCTGGCCGGCAGCCTGGCCGGCGGCGAGACCCTGCAGTCGTGGTACCAGCGCAGCGCCGAGGATGTCAGCCGGCGCGGCCGTCGGCCGAGCGACACCGAGAGCGTGGCCATGCGCTTCGAGGCCCTGGCCTCGGTGCCGGTGGTGGCTCCCGGCGAGCACGACTTTCGCGGTCAACGCCAGCCCCTCGAGGAGGTACCCGGGAGCCTCACCGCGCTGGCTGCCGACGCCGATGCGCGCCATCGCCTTCTGCGTGAGTTCTTCGAGCTGATCAAGGACGCTCCGATGCTCCTGCAGCAGCCCCTGGCGCAGTATGCCGATGCCTGCCAGGCGCTCGGTACGAGCCGCCAGCGCAGCGTCCGCAGTGCCATGCGCAAGGCCCGCGCCGGCGTCGATGCCGCCTTGGCACGACAGCGCCTCCTGGATGCCTGGCTGGACGAGCAGGAACGCCGCTTCATCCCGGCCGAGAAGCGCTTTGCGCTGCCCCTCGATGTCGTGCGCCGCGCTGTCCAGGCCGAACGCGACTGGGACCCGGCCCTGCACCGCCGCCTCGACCAGCCGCCGCGCTGACGGCGCGCCGCCGCGAGCTGGGCCTGGCGCCGGCAAGGGCGCCAGGCCGACCTTGTCACGCAACGCCTGGCGGCTCGGGAACAGCCCGCCGTCACGATTCACCGCTAGACTGACCCAGTCACGCGCCGCACGGCGGTTCTTGAACGGGTCACCCTTCGGGCTTCGGCGCGAGGCCTTTGCGGCTTCTTGCTCAGGGCCAGTCTTGAGCAGGCAGCGCGGCGCGATGCGCGTCGAGACCTGCGCCGCAGTCGGGTGCGGCGCAGGTGGATCGTGAGCGAAGCGATGTGCTTCGCGAGGAACCCGGGCTAGGGTAATGGCCGGTGCGGCCGGGGGGTGCGTTCCTGTCTGCGGGCCGGTCGGCCGCGAGGAGGTCCGAGCTATGAAGATCGCAGTGATCGGGACGGGGTCCGTCGCCAAGGACTGCTACCTGCCTTTCCTCAAGACGCAGAAGGACGTCACCCTGACGTACTTCAACCGCACCCGCGCCAAGGCCGACGCCTGTGCCGCGGCCTTCGGCGGAGCGGTCCGCGAGTCCTTGCCGGCGCTCCTGGCGGACGACCCGGACGCGGTCCTGGTGCTGACCCGGGAGACGGC
>JAAYZO010000307.1 GCA_012514865.1 Lentisphaerota bacterium
CGCGCCGCACGACGGCCCGTGAACAGGCCACCCTTCGGGCTTCGACGCGAGGCACGTGCGGCCTCTTGCTCAGGGCTGACCTTGGGCAAGCGGCGCACCGCGACGCGCGTCGGAACTTGCGCCGCAGTACATTGCGGCGCAAGTGGATGGTGAGCGAAGCATCAGCGCTTCGCGAACAATCCAGGTTAGGACTGGGCACCCTGTCGGGACCTGTTCTATAGGTTTCTATACAACCTGCAGGCGAGATGAGTTCCGAGTCCCGCCCAGCCGACAAACCTGTCATGCCCCCCGCCGCGGAAGGTGCTTGCAGGGTCACCCCGTTCCATCTATACTGCCGGCATCTTACGGAGACGCGTCGAGCATGAACTTCAAGCCTGGCCACGAGGACCTGCCGCCGGTGAAGAGCGCGGGCCAGGTCGAGGTCCACGTCTTCGAGTATCTGGCCATGGACGACAATGGCCGCGAACTGCGCGGCCAGCTCCGTGCCACCGATGACATCGAGGCCGTGGCCAAGCTGCGTCGGCAGCACCTCTTTCCGATCGAGGTCTGGCGCAGCCGTCGTGACGGGGCGGACACCGCCACGGCAAAGCGCGAGCGCAAGGAGCTCAAGGCCAAGATCGAGCAGGCCCGGGCCGAGCGGCCGCGGCTCGAGAAGGCCGTCTCGACGACGCCGAGCCGGGGCTCGAGTCTCCTGCAGCGCCTCGGCATGGCGCCGGTCCTCAAGCCGAAGCTCCTGGCCCTGTTTACCCGGCAGCTCTCGACCATGCTCGACGCCGGCCTGCCGCTCCTGATGTCGCTGCGGACCCTCCACGAGCAGTACCGGAAGGGCCTGCGCTACCGCACCATGCACCGCCTGGCCGGCGACCTGGCCCGCAAGATCGAGGCCGGCATGAGCCTCTCCGAGGCCCTCGCCTACCACCCGGGTTCCTTCAACCGCCTCTACATCGGACTGGTCCGCGCCGGCGAGGCGTCCGGCGCCCTCAACGAGGTGCTCAACCGCCTGGCCGAGTACATCGAGAAGACCGAACGCCTTAAGAAGAAGATCAAGGCCGGCATGACCTACCCGGTGGTCGTCCTGGTCATTGCCCTGACCATCACCTTCGGCCTGATGGTCGGTGTCGTGCCGAAGTTCGCCGAGATGTTCGACCAGATCCTCGAAGGCACGCCCCTGCCGACGATCACCATGGTGGTCATCGGCATCAGCCGGATGCTCCTCGACCACCTCTGGGTGATGGTCGGCGTCGCCGTCGGCATGGTCATGGCGCTGAGGATCTTCGTCAGCACGCGCGTCGGCAAGCGTATCTTCGACTGGTGCATCATCACGTTGCCGCCCTTCGGCGTCCTGGTCAACAAGATCGCGATAGCGCGCTTCTGTTCGACCCTCGGGACGCTCCTGGACTCCGGCGTGCCGATCCTGGATGCCCTGCGCATCGTCCAGGAAGCCTCGACCAACGAGGTGGTGGTGCGCACCCTCGAGCGGCTTTACGCCGCCGTCGCCGGCGGCGAGAAGCTGGCCACGCCGCTGGAGCACGCCAGGATCTTCCAGGGCATGGTCGTCCGCATGATCGAGGTCGGCGAGCAGACCGGCTCCCTGCCGACCATGCTCAAGCGCATCGGCAAGACCTTCGAGGAGGAGGTCGAGATGGCCCTCGAGGCCCTGGTGTCGCTGATCGAGCCGCTGATGATCTGCTTCCTGGCCATCGTCGTCGGCTCGATCGTGATGGCCCTGTTCATGCCCCTCATCAAGATCATCGAGGTCCTCGGCGCCTGAGCGGCGCCGGCGCGACTCCCGCGGAGAACTCGCCATGGCCGCAGCTGCCAGCCCGCCGAACCTGCTTCTGATCGTTGTCGACCAGTGGCGCGGCGACTGCCTGGGCTGCGCCGGCCACCCGGTGGTCGAGACGCCCCACCTCGACCGCATCGCCCAGGAGGGCGTCCTCTTCACCAGCGCCTATGCGGCGGTGCCCTCGTGCATCGCCGCGCGCGCCTCGCTGATGACCGGCCTGACGCCGCGCCACCACGGCCGCGTCGGCTACCAGGACCACGTCCCCTGGGACTACCCGGTGACCCTGGCCGGCCTGCTCGCCGACGCCGGGTACCACACCCAGGCGGTCGGCAAGATGCACGTCCACCCCGCCCGCACCCTCCTCGGCTTCCACAACGTCGTCCTGCACGACGGCTACCTGCACGCCGAACGCCGCAGCCGCCGCAACTACGACCTCGCCGACGACTACCTGCCCAGCCTGCGCAGCCAGTACGGCCCCGACGCCGACTACGCCGACTCCGGCCTCGGCTGCAATGGCTACGCCGTGCGGCCCTGGCCCTATGACGACAGGCTCCACCCCTCGGCCTGGGTCACCACCCAGGCCGTTGATTTCCTGCGCCGCCGCGACCCGCGACGGCCCTTCTTCCTCTGCGCCTCCTACCACCGCCCCCACCCGCCCCTGGATCCGCCCCGCGATGCCCTCGACGCCTACCGCGACAAGACCCTCCCGCCCCTGCCGCGCGGCGACTGGGATGCGCACCTCCCGACCCCAAACCGCGGCCTGGACAGCCCCTGTCCGACCGACCCGGCACAGGTCGACCGCGCCCGGCGCGCCTACTACGCGCAGATGTCGTTCATCGACAACCAGATCAACCGCCTGACGCATGCCCTGCACCAGCATGACGTCCTGGAGAACACCGTCATCCTCTTCTGTGCCGACCACGGCGATATGCTCTACGACCATGGCATGGTCGCCAAGGGCCTGCCCTACCAGGGCTCGGCGGCGGTGCCCTTCCTGCTGCGCTGTCCGCCCTCCTGGGGCCTGGCGGGCGGCCGGACCGTGAACGCCCCGGTCGAGCTGCGCGACGTCCTGCCGACCCTCTGCGAGCTGGCCGGCGTGGCGGTGCCCGCCAGTGTCGACGGCGCCAGCGTGGTGCCGTTCTGTCGCGGCGAGGCACCGTCGGGCTGGCGTCGCCACGTCCACGGGGAACACAGCGGCGGCGCCCGCTCGAACCACTGGATCGCGGATGGACGCTGGAAGTACGCCTGGTTCTCACAGACCGGCCAGGAGCAGCTCTTCGATCTGGAGAACGACCCCCAGGAGTGCCACGACCTGAGCCCGCACCGGCCGGAGGTCCTGAGGGACTTCCGCCAGCGCCTGGTCGAGGAACTCGAGGGCCGCGAAGAGGGCTATGTCCAGCAGGGCCGGCTCATCGTCGGCCGGCCGGCCCGGGCAGTGCTGTCCTGCCTGCGCCCGGCCGAGACGGCCTGAGGGCGCCGCCGGCCGGGGAGCCTGACCTCACCAGTTGCCGTCCCAGCGCAGGTCGTCGGGCTGCGTCAGGTCCTGCAGGCGCTCGGCACAGATGGCCTCGCGGTTGGCCTCGAGACGCTGCAGCTTCTCGCGAACCTCGAGGAGCTGTTTCTCCAGGCGCGCGATGCGCTCCTTCGAGGCCTTCAGACGGGCCTCGAAAGCCGTCTCGATGGCGGCCGCCAGCTCGGTCTTGAGCTGCGCCTGCGCCGCCGGGTCGGCCGCCTCACGGAAACGCCGGCTGAGGTCCAGGCAGGCCTGCTCCTCGGGGCTCTCACGACGGAGCCGCGCCCCGGCCGGGTGGGCCGCGCCGAGCTGGACGCCCATCTCGCGGACCAGGGCCTGCGTCTCCTGGAAGAACCGCTTCGGGTCCTCGCGGTAGAGCCGGGAGAGCCGCTCGTGTTCCTCGGGGCGCTCCTGGCGCAGTCGTTCCATGAACTCGGCGGGTGCCATCGTCGCGGCTCCCTCGCGGCGCCGCAACGGCCCGCCGGGCTGGCCCGGCCGCGGCCCGCCTTCCGGGGCCTCCGCCCCGGGCCCCGGCTGGCCCCACGCCGGCGGCGCCTCACCCGGCGGCGGCGCCGGCCGCCGCCGCTGCTCGGGCCCCGGCCCCGGCAAGGGATCGGCGCCCGGCCCCGGCCGCGGCCCCGGCGCCGGCTGCGCCCAGGCCGCACTCAGGCCGATGACTGCCAGACAGAGGACCCGCCGCGCTGTCGTGACCATGGCTTCTTCTCCTCGCATCGGCACCACGCCGGAGCACGCTCACCCTGACCTATCTACGCGCTGCATGGCGGCCCGTGAACAGGCCACCCTTCGGGCTTCGACGCGAGGCACTTGCGGCCTCTTGCTCAGGGCTGACCTTGAGCAAGCGGCGCACCGCGACGTGCTTCGAAACCTGCGCCGCAGTACAGTGCGGCGCAAGTGGATCGTGAGCGAAGCATCCGCGCTTCGCGCATAATCCAGGTCAGCCGCCGGCCTGGCCAAGGTGCTGGGACTCCATATAGACACTGAACTCGAGTCGGGTCAAGTCGTCCCAGCCGTCTGACCCGGCGCTGCCGGCCGGGGCCGACGGGCTCGGGAGCGCGCCGTCCAGTTCCGCTACCATGGCGTCGAGGCCGATCTCGATCGCCGACCACTGCCCCTGCGCCGTGGCCCAGGTCCACACCCGCCCGGAGGTCCGCCCGGCCGCCTCGAGCAGCCCTGGCCGTGCCGGCCTCGAGCCGATCAGCACCAGGCCCGCCAGCAGACCCGCCACCAGCGCCAGAGCCGCCGCCACCGCCCACAGCCGCGGGCCCGCCAGCGACCAGCCCCGGCGCCGCCGCAGGCCCAGGCGCGCCCGCGCCGCCGCCAGGACGGCGCCGTCCAGGGCCGGCGACGGCCCCGGCGACATCGGCGCCCCATGAAGCCAGCCGATGCACGCCGACGCCTGACGGCAGGCCGCACAGCCCGCGAGGTGCTCGCGGACGCCCTCCGGCAGAGTGTCGGGCGCCTCCAGAAGGAGCCGCTGAACAGCGTCGCAGTTCATGGTCGTGTCCTCATGCCGACTCGCTCCCATGGCCGACCTCAACGGTAGCGCGCCAGGCGCCGGCGCAGATGCTGGACCGCGTAGTGCATCCGCCCCAGAACGGTGTTGATGCTGCTCTTCTGGATCACGGCAATCTCCTTGAAACTCAGGCCGCGCTGGCGCAGCAGCACCACCTCGCGCTGCTCCGGCGACAGGGTGGCGGTCGCCGCCTCGACGGCCTCGCGCAGGACCTCCCGATCAAGGGCCTCCCATGGCGCCGAGTCGTCCACCGCGCAGTCCTCGGTTACCTCGACCGACTCGCGCTGACGGCCGCGGCGGTGGTGGTCCACCGCGACGTTGTGCGCGATGCGGAACAGCCAGGAGACGAAGCGCTGCTGCTCGCTGTAGCGGGCCAGATTGTCAAGGACCTTCACCCAGGTCTGCTGAAACAGGTCGTCGGCAGTCTGGCTCTGCCCCGAGACGAGCCGGTTCAGGTAGGAATACAGGGGCAGCCGATAGCGCTGGTAGAGCCCCTCGAAGGCCGACAGGTCGCCTTGGCGGCAGCGGCTGACCAGGTCACTGTCGGAAACCACCTGTGGTTCCATGCCAATCACCGCCCGGCCAACGCCGAAGGAGTTGCGATATTGTGTGCGCCGTGGCCCGGTCGTGCCGTTGTCTCGGCATCGGCGCCGCTTTCCGGTCAGGCGGCGCGGCGGGCCTGCCGCCGTGCCGCCGCGGGCGCCCGGCTGCGGCCCTTGCGGCGGCCGCCGGCCTTTTCGCCAGTCGTCGAACCGCTACATTAGCGCCCGGTCCTGGTATCGTCACGTCCGAACCCCGCGGGGGCCCTGCCACTCTCGATGGCGCACGATCTGACACAACCCGAGCGCCCGGCTGACGCCGACCCGTCCGGCGCCGTCCCGGCGGCGCGTCGCGACGACGCCGCCCCGTCTGACGCCGAGCGGCCGCTCAGCAGCGAACTCCGCGACCAGGCGCGCGCTGTCGGCGACCGCCTCAAGGAGAGCCTGCATGGCCAGGTCACCGGGCGCGTCGTGCGTGGCGTCGGGCGGCTGCTGCGGCAGCTCGGCAACCGCCGTGGCCCGGCCGCCGACGAGGCCCCGCACGATCTCACGGACACCCCGCCTGAGGCCGCCCCAGCGCCGGCGTCGGCGCCCGCGGACGCGCCCGAGCGGCCGCCCGCGGCGCCGGACCTCGAGGCCCTCCTGGCGCAGTTCCATGAGCGCCGCCAGGCCCGCGAGCGTCGCCGCCTGGAGCGCCGGCGCGTCCAGGCCGCCGTGCCGCCGC
>JAAYZO010000308.1 GCA_012514865.1 Lentisphaerota bacterium
AGGATCTTCTGGAGCAGCAGGCGGCTGCCGCAACACGGCTCGCCCAGGGTGCGGTTGTACGCTCCCATCACCGACCACGCCCCGCCCTCGGTCACGCAGGCCTTGAAGGCGCGCAGGTAGGTCTCCCGAAGGTCGCGCTGGCCGATGACCGCGTCGAACTCGTGCCGCAGACTCTCGGGCCCGCTGTGGACCGCATAGTGCTTCGGCGTCGCCACCAGCTTGAGGTAGCGCGGATGGTCGCCCTGGAGCCCCTGGCAGAACGCCACCCCCATCCGGGCGGTGAGGTAGGGGTCCTCGCCGTAGGTCTCCTGCCGCGTCCCCAGCGCGGATCGCGGAAGATGTTGATATTCGGCGCCCAGAACGTCAGCCCGAAGTAGATGTCCCGGTTCTCCTGCCTCAGCGCCTGGTGATGCTTGGCGCGCGCCTCATCGCCTATCGCCGTTGCCACGGCCTTCATCAGCGGCTCGTTGAAGCTGGCGGCCATCCCGACCGCCTGCGGGAAGACGGTTGCCACCCCGGCTCGGGCGACCCCGTGCAGGCATTCGTTCCACCAGGTGTAGGCGGGCACATCCAGCCGCGGGATCGGCGGCGCCTGGTGCAGTGTCTGGGCGACCTTCTCGCGCCGGGTCATCTGCGAGACCAGGATATCGACCCGCTGATCGACCGTCAGCGTCGTGTCAAGGTAGCGCTTGTCCACTCGAGCCGTAGTCACAAGGCATTCCTCCCATCGTCAGACGGATCGTCCTCCTCGAGCCCCTCGCCAGCCGGTGGCGCAGACGAGGACGACGGGTACCATGGCGACGACGAGGAGTGCCAGAACGCCGGAGATGAATCTCATGGTAGCAGAATCGCGCATCCCACGCCTCCACAAGTCTGTCAGTGCCGTGCGATGGTCCGCCAACACCATAGCAGGTGGCCGCGGCGCTGGCGATGGCTGTCGCCTTTGGCCCATCCTCTACAGTCTGAGTGAGAGTGTGGAGCCTCTCCCGCACGAATCGGGTCGGAGTCCGGTCTTGGGGTCGATCTGCGGTGCCAATCTCTCGCCCCTTGGCTGCATGGTCTCGGCCATGGATGTTTGGCCTGGATGAGTCGCTAGACCCGGAGGCTTAGCTCACAATCCGCCTGCGCCGCAATGCGTTGACCCCAAAGGCCTTTCCATTCCGTCACTCGAATGCGTTAGGGCGGCATTGGCCTTAGGTACGCTTGACATGACGTCGTTTCATCTGTATTTTATGAATTGAGTCCGTCCGAAATTCGGACGGACGTATCTCGACTGTCTGCTCAGGGTGAGCCCTCCGGCACGGGAACGAGCGCCATTGCGAGAGAGAGGCATGGGGGCAGGTATGCGCGACCCCCTGTGGGGCATAACGGCCTGTACAGACGATCTTCCGGACAAGGCCGCGCCGCCCATGGCTGCCGCGTATGACATAGCACAAGCGCCTGTGTGGAACCGAGAGCGAGGAGGTGGATGATGAAGTCGAGAGGTTCGGAGTGGATTCGGACGCCGGTGGCAGGCATAGGCTGCACAGCCGGTGGGAGGCCCGTGTCGACTGCACTCAGACCGCCGAGCGTTCAGACCTTGGGCAGAGGGTTTCCGCGGCTGCTGCTGGTCGGCTGTGCCCTGCTCGTGCTCGGTGCCAATGCGGGGACAACCCACTACGTGAGGATGGGCAGTTCGGCGCCGGCGGCGCCCTACACCAGTTGGGCGACGGCGGCGAGCACGGTCCAGGCCGCCATCGACGTCGCCGCGAACGGGGACGAGGTCTGGGTCGCAGCGGGGACCTATGCCGAGACCCTGACGCTGGCTTCCGGTGTGGCTCTCTACGGCGGCTTCACCGGGGAGGAGACCGCTCTGGATCAACGGAACTGGTCGATCAACCAGACCCTCCTCGACGCCAGGCAACTCGGGCGCGTGCTCACGGTCGCTACGTCGGCCAATGAGCGGACGCGCTCGACGGCTTCACGATCACGGGTGGCTATATCGCGGGCCATGGCGGCGGGATCTACGCCGCGGGCACCGCGACGACGGGGCCCACCCGCGTGAGGGTGCTCAACAACCACATCACTGGCAACACGGCCACCATCTACGGCGGCGGGATCTGCGTGATGCGTGCCGCCGGCACCAGCCTGGTGAACAACACGGTGCGCCTGAACAGCGCGAATAGCGGCGGCGGGCTCTACCTCCGCGAGTCCGGATCGAGCGTCCTGGTGGAGCGGAACACGTTCGAGGAGAACACCGCCGCCGGCACTCAAGGCTATGGCGGCGGAGTCGAACTCTACGCATGCCCCGCGGATGTCCTGGTTGGGAACCTGATCCGTCTGAACACGGCCACCACCAGCGGCGGTGTTTTCGTGGCCAGCAGCTCGCCCACGCTTACTGGCAACACCATCGAGGGGAACACGGCCAGCGGAAGCGGCGGCGGTTTCTGTGTCCGAGGTTCCTCACCGACACTGACCGACAATCTGGTCATCGGCAACACCGCCGTTCACGGCGCTGGCGGCTACTGCGACGGCTCGTCGCTGACGCTGACCCGGAACACGATCA
>JAAYZO010000309.1 GCA_012514865.1 Lentisphaerota bacterium
GCCCAGGACCGCCAGGCCGCCCCCTTCGTAGATGGCGATGTGCGCCTCGCGGCCCAGCAGCACCGCGTCGCCGCGCTGGCCCAGCGTCAGCAGCGCCACCAGATTGCCCTGCGTCCCCGAGGTCACCAGCAGACCCGCCGCCATGCCGACCAGCGCCGCGGCGCGCTCCTCGAGACGGCGCACCGTCGGGTCCTCGCCAAAGACGTCGTCGCCGACCTCGGCTGAGGCCATACAGCGGCGCATGGCCGGGCTGGGCTGGGTGACCGTATCGCTGCGCAGATCGATGACTCGCATGGCAGTTGCTCCAGGCCGGGTGGGGCGCTGCGTGGCTGTCGTCGCCAAGCGACGCGACGCGCCCATGGCCCTACTGGACCACCCCCAGGCGCGCCTGGCAAGCCGGGAAGGCGCCACGCCGCCCGCGGCGACTGCTCCCGGCACCCGCATGCGCCCCCGGCGTCGCCAGGCTGCGGGCCTGGCGCCCTCCGAAAAGGGACCCAAGCGACACCAGGGACTCCAGGATGAGCCCGGCACAGATCGCCCGTGCCGTCAAGACCCCGCCGCTCCCCGGTGTCCCCGGTGTCCCCGGTGTCCCTGGTGTCCCTTGTGTCCCTGGTGTCCCTTGTGTCCCCGGTGTCCCTGGTGTCCCCGGGCCGCCCCGGGCCGCCCCGGGCCGCCCCGGGCCGCCGCGGGCCTATGCCTCCGTTGGCAGGAGGGCCGCCTGGATGGCGGCCAAAGAACCGCTATGGTCTCGAGCGGCGGGCGTCGCCGTGTGTATTCGGTGCAACCCCATAGGAGTCAGAGCCCATGGAAAAGACCCCTCGTGTTGCCGTACTCCTGGCCGAGGGCTTCGAGGAGATCGAGGCCGTCGCCGTCATCGACGTCCTGCGCCGCGGCGGCGCCGCCGTGCGCCTGGCCAGCCTTGGCCTCGCCGACCGCGGCGTCACCGGCGCACACCAGATCGTCGTCATGCCCGACACCGGCCTTGACGACCTGCGCGCCGGTGACCTGGACATGGTCGTCCTGCCCGGCGGCATGCCCGGCAGCGCCACCCTCGCCGCCGACCGCCGCGTCCTGGCGCTTCTCCAGGCAGTCCACGCCGGCGGCGGCATCGTCGCCGCCATCTGCGCCGCCCCGATCGCCCTCCAGGCCGCCGGGCTGCTCGCCGGACGGCGCGTCACCTGCTACCCGTCCTTCGAGAGCCGCCTCGTCGGCGCCCGCGTCACTGGCCGCAGCGTCGAGAGCGACGGCCGTATCATCACCAGCCGCGGCCCCGGCACCGCCATCGTCTTCGGCCTCGAACTCCTCCGCGCCCTCGGCCGCGGCGAGGCCGCCGACCGGCTCCGCCAAGGCATGATCGTCGAGCCCTGAACGCCGCCCGGGGGGCGCATGACATTCCTGTCGGTGCGAAGAAGGAGAGGTGACCCTCCACGTGGGATTCCGGTTCCTCGGGATCGGGATCGCTATCGGGATCGGGATCGACGTCCGGTCCATCTGTGTCAGAGCGGCACTCTTGGCGATTTCGATAACGATGCCGATCCCGATGTGGACTCCCCCAACTCAGGACGGGGCACCCTGTCGGGTCCTGTTCTATAGGTTTCCATACAACCTGCATGCGAGATGAACTCCAGGCCCCCCAGCCGACAAACCTGTCATGCACCCCGCCCGGGGCGCGGCTCGCATCGCTGACCCGACGGCGCTATACTACAGGCCGGTCGCCAGCCGCCCGGAGTATCCTTGCCTACCCCGGCCTGGGATGCTCCGCACGGCCACAAGCAGCGGAGCACGAGCTATCGTGAGAGCCTTCATCGCCATCGTGGTACAGACGGTCCGATCCTCGGTCCGTTCGCACGTCTTTCACGTCCTCGGCTTCCTCATCCTCCTGGCGGTCTTTCTCCTGCCGGTGACCGTCTCGGGTGACGGCACCGCCGCCGGCCAGCTCCAGGTCGCCATCACCTACTCCCTCGGCGTGGTCGTCGCCCTCATCTCGACAACGACCCTCTGGCTGAGCTGCGCCCTGCTCTCACGCGAGGTCGAGGCCTACACCCTGCACATGGTCACCACCAAGCCCTGCCCGCGCTGGCTCATCTGGACCGCGAAGTGGTTCGGTGTCTTCATCATGCACGTCGCCATCCTCCTCGTCGCCGGCGGCGTCATCCTGGCCCTCGTCCTCTGGCGCACCAGCCGCGAGGACTTCACCGAGGACGAGGTCCGGCGCCTCCGCAGTGAGGTCATGGTCGGGCGCCGGGCCTTCAGGCCGGTCAGCCCGCCCTTCGGTCAACTGGCCGATGAGGAGTACCGCCGGCGCCTCCCCGAGCTGGACAAGGCCCACGACCCGACCACCGTCCGCAACGAGATCCTGCGCCAGCTCGTCGCCCGCAGCGGCGAGGTCGCGCCCGGCGGCCAGCGCTTCTGGCTCTTCCGGGGCGTCCGCGTCAAGGACCCCAAGGAGCCGCTCTTCCTGCGCTACCGCTTCTACTCCGGCTCGACCAGCCAGAGCGACCAGAAGGAGGTCCCCGGCCTCTGGGTCTTCCGCGATCCCGCCAGCACCGACCAGGACCGCTTCATGCCCCTGCCCCAGCGCGCCCTCGGCGGCGCCTTCCACGAGCTGCGCTGCGACCCGGCCTTCGTCGGTGCGGATGGCACGCTGGTCATCGGCTACCTGAACCCGCCGGCGGAGGCCCCCGAGTGGGAGCGCGTCGCGGCCATGCCGGTGATCTTCCAGGTCGGCGACGGCCCGAACCTCCTCGTGCGCGTCACCGGCTTCTCGGCGAACTACGCGCGGTCGCTCCTCCTGGCCGTCTTCCAGATCGGCTTCCTCGCCGCCCTCGGCTGCATGGTCGGCGCCGCCTTCTCCACGCCCGTCGCCGCCTTCGTCGCCATATCCTACCTCGTCATCGGCATGGTCGTGCGCGCCGCCGTCGACGCGCCCCTGCGGGATGACTTCGGCAACTTCCAGTACAAGAACAAGGTCGAAATGGTCGGCCATCAGATCGCCCAGGTCATCAGCGCCGCCGTCGTCTCCGTCGACGATATGGACGCCACCAGCGACCTGGCGCGCGGGCGGCTCATCGAGTGGCGCGAGATCGGCAGCGACCTGCTCTGGCTTATCGTCATCCGCGGGGGACTGATCGCCGCCCTCGGCATGTGGGTCCTCACCCGACGCGAACTGGGGACGGTCATACGCAGATGAAACTCTCGAAGAACCTCGCCGCCCTGGCGGCCTTCGCGGTCCTGCTGGTGCTCCTCGTCGGCGGCCTCTCGGCCGTGCAGAGCCGCATGAATGCCATCCGCATCGACGAGAAGCTCACCGACACCGAGCCCCTCGAGAATGCCCCGCCGATGGTCGTCCTGACCACCGTCGCCCTGGGCGGCTTCCGCGGCCTCGTCGCCGACTGGCTCTGGCTGCGCTCGAACCGCATGCAGGAACAGGGCAACTACTTCGAGATGGTCCAGCTCGCCAGTTGGATCACCAAACTCCAGCCGCGCTTCACCGGCGCCACCGCCTTCCTGGCCTGGAATATGGCCTACAATGTCTCGGTCACCTTCACCAGCCCCGAAGACCGCTGGCGCTGGGTCCGCCGCGGCATCGAGCTGATCCGCGACGAGGCCCTCGAGTACAACCCCAGCGACCCGGAGCTCTTCCAGCAGCTCGGCTGGATCTACCAGCACAAGATGGGCAAGGACCTCGATGACGCCAACCGCTACTACAAGACCCAGTTCGCCCTCGAGATGATCATGGTCTTCGGCGACTACGCCGGCAAGTGGGACCTCATCGGCCGGGCCGCACCCACCGAGGCCAAACTCAAGGCCCAGCTCGGCGGCGATGACGCCTTCTGGACGGTCCTCGCCAGCCGGGGCCTGACCTTCGCGGCCCTCGAGAAGGAGTTCCGCAAGAACGGCCTCCTCCCCGACGACCTCGTCGCGGAACTGGACCGACGCGGCATCCGCGAGCCGGTCGAGCTCTGCCTGCGCCGACGCTGGCTCCTCGAGAAGTACCGCCTCATCCCCGAACTCATCCTCCGCCTCAACGACACCTACGGCCCCCTCGACTGGCGCCTGCCTGAGGCCCATGCCATCTACTGGGCCACCCGCGGCAAAGAGCAGTGGGACGAGCACGAGGACAACTTCAAACGCCTGCAGTGCGACCGCATGATCTTCCAGAGCCTCAACGCCGCCTTCCAGGGCGGACGGCTGGTCTACATCCGGGATGTCCAGATGCTGACCATGACCCCGAACATCGACCTCGCCGATGCCACCCGGAAGGCCTACGACGACGCCATGGGCCTCTACGGCGAAAGCACCGTCCGCGGCGCCTTCCAGAACTTCATGGTCGACGCCATCGTCAACCTCTACAAATTCGGCCGGAAGCAGAAGGCCGCCGAGTTCTTCCGTGATGCCCGTCAGCGCTTCGGGAATCGCTTCTCCGGCGGCCTGGACGAGTTCGTCCTGCATGAACTCGGCGAGGACATGAAGACGCCGAACTACAACCAGGCCCAGGGCACCGTCGAGGCCTACATCGAACAGATGTGCCTGAACCTCGCCATCGGCGAGGCCGAGCAGGCGGCCTATTACGAACTCATCGCCCGTAAGCTCCACGCCAAGTACCAGGAGTTCGCCGGCGAGAGCACCAAGGCGCGGCGCTGGCTGCCGCCCTTCGACCAGATGAAGCGCAGCTACATCAGCGGCCCGCTCCGCAGCCGTATGCCGGAGCCCCTCTATAACCTCCTCATGGCACAGCTCCCGGATGAACTCAAGGCCCGCGAGGCCTTCGACCTGCAGCGCCGCGCCGGCGTCGTCGAGGCCCCCCCCGGCGCCCCCGGCGCTCCCGCCGAAGCCCCGGCCGCTCCCGCCGAAGCCCCGGCCGCTCCCGCCGGCGAGGCGCCGCCGGCCGCCCAGCCCGCACCCGCGCCGCAGCCCTGAGAACCGCGACCACGGCCCCGCCGCCCCGCGCCAGGGCTTGTCTGGAAGGCCGGTTCTGGCACCCCTTCAGCGGAGTCACCGGCGCAGAACGCCGGATACGGCACGGCGAGCCATCGCTCGCCACCGGTGTGGAGCGCGAGTGTCCACAGACGCGAATGTGTCCACGAGCCGGGCCGCATCGACCGCACAACGACGCGGGGTTTCATACGAGGGTGACCGGGGTGAGCGCTGGCGCGATCTTCGACCAGCCCTGCCGGGCCCCAGGGCTGTTTGAAGATCGTGGCGGCGCTCACTCGGTCACCCTGGAGGGGTGCCAGATCGTAGCC
>JAAYZO010000310.1 GCA_012514865.1 Lentisphaerota bacterium
CGCCGTTGTAGATGAGGCGGTTGCGGCTGTAGAGCAGGTCGTCGCGCAGGATCCGCTCGCCGTTCGGCTGGGTCAGGGTGAACTCCATGTCGGTGTTGTTGCTCGGGTTGATGTTGCAGGTGCCCTGGGCGGTGAAGGTCGTGATGATCGTCGGCAGGGCCTCGCTGGCGCGGCGCAGGGTGACCAGGACGACCAGGTCCTGGTAGTCGCGGGCCCCCTGCGTGGGCGTGCGCGTCTCGAACAGGTAGATCGCCTGGTTGGGCTGCAGCGAGATCAGGCCGTCCTCGACGTAGTCCTGCAGGTAGTAGGCGACGTCATTCTGGACGCCGGAGGTGGTCGTGATCGCCGGGACCGCATCGCCGTCCACCAGGACCTTGACATGGTCGCTGTCCTCGTTGCTGGCCAGCGACCGGAAGCACTCCCAGGTCTTGGTGTCGTACTTGTTGTTCTTGTACGGGTGGTTCCAGAACTTGCCGCTGACGACAATCGGCGTGTTCGCCGGGAAGGAGTTCGGGACCTGGTAGTTCTTCGGGTAGTTGAAGTCCTGGATGTCGCTGGCGGCGGTATCGATGTCGCCCCAGGGCTCGAAGGTGGTCGAGCCGACGGTGAGGTTGGTGGTCACCGGGCACCACCACATCAGCGGGCCGCCCTCGTACTGGTGCAGGGAGAGCTGCGCCCCCAGAATGGTCACCGAGGCCTCGTAGGCGACCTCGGGGATGACCTTGCCGTTGGTGACGTGGAAGGGCACATTCACCGCCGCCGGATCGCCGCCGGCAATCTCGTCGTCGCCGGTGCCCGTCGGCGCCTCGGAGGCGTCGGCCTCGATGCGCATGGACACCTGCGAGACGCCCCAGGTGCGCTCGACGCCGGCGACGCTGCTGACCGCGGCGCCGCTGGTGCCGAGGTGGATCTGGCCGGAGTGGTCGACGTAGGCGAGGGTCGGCTGGCTGTCGGGGTCGGCGTAGTCCACCAGGTTGGCCGCCACCTGGGCCGCCGCGACGCTGCGGGCGCGCCACGTGCGCTCGGGCTCGGGGACGCTCGCGAAGGCGCGGTTCTTCCACGACACGAACCACGCATTCTCATCGAGCTTCTGCAGCCACAGGCAGTCGTCGAAGCCGGCGTTCTGGCGGCCCTGGTCGTCGCGGCTGCCGTAGTCCTGCACCGGGCCGACCAGCGTCTGGTAGATCTTGCTCAGCTCGGCCGAGGCGTGGATGTCCAGCCGGTCGGCCTCCTCGCCGACGTCGTAGACGCCATCGGCATCGCGGTCGCGCCAGAACTGCTCGCGGTCGTAGCTGAAGGGGAAGAGCGTGCGCGAGGTCAGGCTCATATCGCTGGCGCTCAGCTCGAGGGCGTTGATCATGTGCGAGAGGCTGAACCAGCGCCCGGTGGCCGTGGGCAGGGCTCCGTAGACGTCCTCGTCACGGCTGTCGGGCAGGAAGCGGTTGACGTCGCTCAGGCCGAGGCTGGCCAGGCTGATCTCGCTGACCGAGGCGCCCGTGATCGGCACGGCCTCGTCTTCCGGGATGCCGATCTGCACCGCCGCCGCCGGGTCGATCATCCCCGACTGGTCGATGACCACGTAGGCGTAACGCCCGACCACCGCATCCACCTGCGTCGGCTTGCCCTCGGCATCGACGACCGTCTGCCGCCCCAGCATCGGAATCCAGCCGGCACCCGCCGCCGGCGTCGTCGACGGCGTGAAGCGCTGACCGCCAATCCGCACCGCCAACGCCTCGTCCAGACCGGCAGAGCTGGTGTCGTGGCCGCCGCTGACCAGGTAGCGCCGCCCAGCCCAGGCGGAGCTCTTGTCAGGCGCCAGGAAGCGGTCCGCCGGGTAGCGCTCGCCCGCAAAGTCGAGCCGCAGACGGGCCACCGCCTCGCCCAGCGCCGAGTCGGCCACCAGACGGCTGCGGACCTGCTCCACGCCCGCTGCCGCCGAACGCCGGTCGACACGCGTCGCCAGCGCCAACGACAGCACCAGCATCAGAAGCACACACAGGAAACCGAGCGTCAGCAGCAACGTCATGCCCGACTGCTGTGCCGCCCTGCGGCGCTGGCCGGAACGTCTCGTCGTGGGGTGCATTGGATACCTCGCCTTCCCTTGCCGTACCCGCCTGCCGATGCGGTCGGAGCTGTCCTGCGTCCTTACAAGACCCGCCGCCCTCAGGGCAACCCGTCGCCAGGCCGGCCCCGCGCAGCGCTGCGAATCCTGTCGCGCCGACTTTCAGCAGGAAGCGTGCCAGGATCGCCGCCGTGCGGGCGGGGCTCTCGCGGGTTTCTCAGGAATGCCGCTCAGCGCGGCCGGATGGTCTTCCAGAACGTCCGCGCCGCGCGCATCTCGAAGGCCGGTCGGTCGGCCTCCGGCAGGCTCTGCCAGCGCGCCGCGTCAGCCGGGTCCAGGACGGAGATGCGGATGCTGAACAGGCTCGGCAACTGCGTCGTCTGGTCCGGCGTGGTCGGCACGTACTGGCCGTCGTAGCAGACGATCTGGAAGCCGGTGACGCCGTCGATGACGGTCTGA
Organism: Lentisphaerota bacterium; assembly: GCA_012514865.1. Lineage (GTDB taxonomy): Bacteria > Verrucomicrobiota > Lentisphaeria > Oligosphaerales > JAFGRS01 > JAGVUW01. The sequence goes on from JAAYZO010000310.1 coordinate 2,522, forward strand.
TAGCCGTCCTGGTCGCTGGCGTCGTCGCGGTCGCCGTAGAGATTCCAGGCGGCGGAGGACTGGTCCACAGAGGCGCGCTCCAGGGTCTGGCCGCGCAGGCGGTAGCCGACCTCGACGAACGAGCATGCCCCGGTCGAGTCGGCCGACGAGTCGGTCACGAACCAGAGGCTGGTGCTGTTCGGCTGATGGATGCGGATGTCGCTGCCGGGAACGTCGTTCGCCCGCGCCACCACCGTCTGCAGGTCGCGCGCCAGAAGACCCAGGGCCAGGCGCGCGTCCTCGTGGCTGGCGGTGCGGCCGGCCGAGTGCTGCAGGACGTTTTGCAGATTTGAGAAGAAGCGCACCGAGAGCAGAGCGACGATGACCATCAGGGCCATCGCCGCCAGGAGTTCGATCAGGGTGAAGCGGCGCCGGCAGGATCGGCAGCTCATGGCGTCACGAGGCCTTTCGGAAGACGTTCAGGGCGAAGAGGGATTTCTGCCGGCCGCTGTAGGGCGCCTGGGCCGGCCAGCTCACCTCGACCTGGAGGCCGATGGCGACGCTGTCCGGGAGGGTGCGGGTGCTCCAGGCGCCATCCTCGTAGCTGGAGATGGTGACCGGCTGTCGCCAGATCCGGCAGATGGCGGAGAACTCGGAGTAGTCGGCGCCATCGCGGCGCATGTCGACGCGGATGAGCTGCTGGTCGTCGCCGGCGCGCCAGTAGGTGACTCCCTCCTGCGACAGCCAGCGCGTCCAGCCCTCGCCCGGCTCGGCCGCGTCGGGCTTCGTGGTCGGCAGGGCCAGGGCCTTGGCGGCCCAGGTGGCATCGTCGGGGGCGTCCTCGATGGCGGTGCTCAGGACCTGGATGAGGTGTTCGCCGACCTGCGACGAGTGGGTGTCCGCGACCGAATCGCGCGTCGCCCGGAGGTTGGCCGGCAGCAGTGCCAGGACGCTGATCAGACCGAACGTGATGACGACCAGCGCCAGGACGACCTCGATCAGGCTGAAGCGCCGCGGCCCGGCCTGACGCGCCCTCTGCACACCCCGCGAGATCGTCTCCATACATGCGCCTTCCGCTTGACAGGCCCGCCGCCGCCCCGGCGCCGCACGGGTCCCCGATGCGTCGTGTCGTGCCGCTCCCTCGGGCGGCGCCCGCGGCGCGGCCCGGATCGCGACCATACCCTAGCCCCAAAGCAGGTTCCGCGCCAGGTTGGCCGCAAGCCGCCGGCACCGGCGCCTGGCGGCTCCAACGCGCGCCCTGCGCCTCCTCACGACGACTCCGGCGCCGGACAGCGGACTCGGAATCAGCCCGGCCGCCGCGCCCGCTGCGCCGCCTTTCGCAAAATTGCGACAAAGGGCCTGGGGAGGGGCCTGGACCGCCGCGCCGCCAGGGCTGATCGACGATGGCCTCAGCGACCACCCGGCCACCCTGAAGGGGTGCCAGGTCGCAGCCGGGGGTCGCGCGAGAGCACGACCCCCGGAAACGCGCGCCCACGAACCGCGCACCCTCCTGTGGAAATCGACCGCGATTTCCATGGTGACATGATCGGGGCCGGCAAGCGCCCGGCGGGCGCTGGAGGGGTGCCAGAACCGGACTCCCAGACAGCCCCGGCCCGCCGCGGGGGTGCATGACATTTCTGTCGGTGCGAAGAAGGAGGGGGTGATCACCCACCTGGCATTTCGGCTCCTCGGGATCGGGATCGCTATCGTCGCGCCAGGCAAAGGCCGGCGCGAAAGGAGGTGACAGACAAGGAAACTGCCACTGAAATTCGCGAGAGGAACCCAGCGGGTGCAGGCCGTGCAGCCGAACCC
>JAAYZO010000311.1 GCA_012514865.1 Lentisphaerota bacterium
AGCCAGGCACCGCGAGGCCACACACTCTCTCAACCGAGTGGTTGACCTAAGCGTCGCCCTCTTCAAAGCAAAGTGAGAATGCCTCAGTTCTGGGCACCAGCAAGCCTTAGCTTGATGGGTATGGGGGTCACCCGGGAGCCTGCCTCCGAGCGGCATCAGCAGCCTGCGTTTCGGGAGCCGCTGGACGATCGGCCACAACAACACGCCGATTCCGCCGTACACGTTCTGGGTTGACGGCATCCAGCTCGAGGAGGCGGTCCCGGCGCCGGCCGCGGCGCCGGCGCCGCGGCCGATGGCCGACATCCTCGCGCGTCTGCGCGACCGGCAGCCGCTGCAGATCGTGTGCATGGGCGACTCGATCACCGCCGGCACCGGCCTGCCGGAGCGCGACCGCCAGCGCTATGCGGTCCTGATGCAGGACCTCCTCCGGCGCTGGCTGGGCACCGAGGCGATCGCCTGCGAGAGCCGCGCCGTGGGCGGCGCCAAGTCGACCGACATCCGCGCCTGGGTGCCGCGCGACTTCGTCGGGGCGGCCCCCGATCTGCTGACCCTGTGGATCGGCTACAACGACAAGAGCAACGCCTTCACCCGCGACTACTTCAAGCGCTCCGTCCTGGAGTACATCGACCGCGTCTGCCGGGCCACCCACGGCCAGACTGCCATCCTCCTGCTCGCCACCGGGCCGGGCTGCGGGCCGCGCTTCACCATGATGGACGACTACGCCGAGGCCATCCGCGAGATCGGCCGCGAACGCGGCCTGACGGTGTTCGACATGCACGCCCACCTCAAGGCCATCGGCCGCGAGGAACTCCAGGGGTTCTACGGCGACATGGCCCACCCCAACGAAGACGGGCACCGCCTCATCGCCGAGGCCCTCTGCGAGTTCCTCGTGCGCGCCGCCGGCATCGACACCCCGAAGCCGGTGCCGCCGCCGGTGCCGCAGGTGACGGTCGGCGACGCGCACGCCTGGGATTTCGAGGCCGGCCTGCAGGACTGGACGCTCGATTCGCCCGAGATCAGCCTCGACGCCGACCGCGCCGCCTCCGGAAGGCAGGCCCTGCGCTTCCATCTGCAGGAGGCCGGCAAAGACCACCGCCGGGCGCTGTCGCCGGCCCTGCCGGCCATCCCCGGCCAGCGCTATGACATCAGTGCCAAGGTCTTCCCGGAGGGCGAGCCGGCAGGGGCCTACGGCCTCTACGTGATGCTCCACGCCAGCCCCGACGGCAGCGACCGCTACACCGCCGTCCTGCCGGTCAAGGGCCGGGCGCTGGTGCCCGGCGCCTGGTCGCCATGGGCCGGCCGGGTGCAGATCCCCGAAGGCGCCGGGAGCTTCCGGGTGATGTTCTGGGCCGAGCGCGGCACGGTGGCCGCCTTCCGGGTCGACGACATCACCGTGACGCCGGTGGCGCCGTAGGCGGCCGGGGGACCGGGGGAGTCTGATCCGTCTGACCCGTCGGCCGGGGCCGGCGCGCCTGCTTCCCATCCCCGCGGGCCGTCTCAGGCGCCGCCGGGGCGGGGCTGGCTGCGGGCGACGCGCTCGTCGTGGAGGCGTTGCTCGAGGGCCTCCTGCTCGCTGATGCGGCTGACGCTGAGGAGCAGTCCGACCGAGACCATGCAGCCGAGCATGCTCGAGCCGCCGTAGCTCAGGAAGGGCGCCGTCACCCCGGTGGTCGGCCCGAAGCCGCTGACGACGCCGATATTGACGAAGGCCTGGAAGGTCAGAGCCCAGCCAATGCCGACGCACATCATCACGGCGCTCTTGGTCTGAGCCAGGGTCGCCATGGCGAAGATGCTGACGGCCAGCAGGCAGTACAGCCCGATGAGGCTGGCGACGCCCATGAAGCCGAGTTCCTCGCCGACGATGGCGACGATGAAGTCGGTGTGGGCTTCGGGGAGGTAGTGCTGTTTCATGCGGCTCTGCGTCAGGCCCAGGCCGGCCCAGCCGCCGGAGCCGAGGGCCAGTTGCGAGTGCCAGAGCTGGTAGCCCTCGC
>JAAYZO010000312.1 GCA_012514865.1 Lentisphaerota bacterium
CTTCGCCGGTCGACCTCTCGGGGTCCAGTCTACCCCGACGCCCAACCCTCGTCAAGCAGGGCGAAACACCGCTCGCGGCGCCCCCCTGCGGGCCTCCGTTCCAGCGCCCTGAAAGGGCATCATTCATCAGCCCAGGGCAACGCCCTGGGAAATCGGACATGAGGCATTGCAGGCTGAAAGTCTGCGACAACACCGTGCACGTCACACCGCCATGTTCTGTACGAGCAACCTCGCGCCACCGCCCGAACTCGACTGACCGATTCAGGGCCTCGAGACCGCCCCGCCGGGCCTCCCCTCATGGTGCACGTGACACAAGGGAAGGCCTGGCGCTTCAGGCGGCGCCGCGCTCCGGTGTGGCTGCCGCCGCCGCGGCAGCCGGCACCACGTCGACATGCACGCCCAGCAGCCGTGCCGGCGTACCGTCGGCATGGCGCAGGGCCACCTCGCCGCGTTCGTGGACCTGGCAATAGAGGCCGGCCCGGTTGCGCAGCCGGTACGTCACCGCGTAGGTCGAGGCGTGGTCGTCCAGGTAGGCATCCAGGGCCTCCAGCACCCGCGGCAGGTCGTCGGGGTGGACCAGGGCCTCCCAGGCCATACGGGTGGCAGGAAGCTCCTCGGGCAGGTAGCCGAGGGCCTCGGCGTAGCGGCTGTTGCAGGTGAGCGTCCCGGCATCCAGGTCCCACTCGAAGAGCCTGAGCCGGGCGCCCTCCACGATCTGGTCAAGGCGATGCCGGAGTGCCTCGACCTCGCGCCGGGCGATCAGGCGCTGCCGGAGTGCCCACACGAGCGCCGCAAGCAGGCTGCCCTGCAGAAGCAGCCCCAGGGCGACAGCCGTCGGGAGAGCCCAGCCGTGCCGACGGGAATCCGCCGCGGCCGGCGGCGGCGCCGGGGCGGTGCTCGCCCGGGCTGACGGCGGCGGAGAAAGGGACGGCTCAAGGTCGGCACGGACAACTCGAATGGGTATCTCCGAGGGCGGCACCCCCTGGAGGATCTTCACCACCATCGCACCGGCCGTGGTGCCCTGGCGATGCGCCTCGGCCAGGCGGGTCGACGCCGGCGCCAGGCCCTGGCCGCCGGAAGCGCCATAGACCGGCACCGGCGAGACGCGGGCAATGCGCGCCAGGACGTCATCCAAGTGCTGCGGCAGCCCGTCGCGGTCCCGCGACCACGAGGTCAGCAGCACCAGACAGTCCGCCGGCAACACGCGGATCTGCTCGATAAGCTCCGAGGTGGCATAGCGTTCGGCACTGAGGAAGACCACGCCCAGGCCCGGCCGGCGCCGTGCCATCTCACCAGCCCAGGACTGCATCTGATCGCGGTAGGCCAGCCCGGCTGGCGAGAGGTCGTGGACCACCACCAGCGCCCGCGTCGACGGATGGCGCTTGAGTGCCGAGGCGACGACCGTGCTGACGTCGTGAACCCGGATGGTCCCGGTCACCCGCGCGCGCCTCAGGCCGCCATTGGGCGGCAGGTCGCTGACGCCGCAGAAGACGACGGGCACGCCGTGCAGCAGGCGGTCGTGCGTCGCCATCGCGAAGGCAAAGGCGGCGTCATCGGCGGCGATCACGGCGGCATAGGGTGAGCGGCCGTGCTCGCGGGCAATATCGGCCTCGAGGGCGGCCGCGGCCGCCGCAGGGTCGGCGCTGTCCTCGGGGAGGTACCGCACCCGCAGCTCCGCCTGGGGGTACGCCGCCGCGATGGCCTCGCGGACACCGGCCGTCAGAGCCGCACTCCACGGCGAGTCGGGGCTGTACGAGTTGATCAGCAGCAGCCGCGGCGAGGGCGCGCCCGGGTGGCATGAGGCCAGGACCGCCACCACGACGCCGGCACAGGCTGCGGCCAGACGCCCCCGACACGACGCAACGCCGCGGCGACCGCGGATTCCCCCTGTGTTGATCCGAGCCACTCCTGCCCCCCACGTCAGCGCCGTCATCGCGCCTCCCGGCTGTGCCGAGGGCCGCTCCGGACCGAGCCTGCAAACGGCACCACGCTCTTACGATAGCGCCGCCGCAACGCCGCCGCCAGGCTGCGCCGGTGACCTGGCTCGTATGAGACATCGCCTCGTTGTGCTGTCGATGCCGTGGCGGCTCGTGGACGCATTCGCGTCTGTGGACACTCGCGCTCCACGCCGGTGGCGAGCGATGTCTCGCCTTGCCATATCCGGCGCGTTCGTGCGCCGGTGACCTGGCTGTAGCGGCGCGTGTCCTCACGCGCGGCGTGCGGCTCTGCAGAGCGCCTGCGGACAGGCGCCGCTACAATCGCCGCGCGTCAGACTGACCGACGCCTCATTCGAACACCGCGATCTCGGCCCAATCGCGCAGGCGCAGCTCGACACGCCAGTGCGGACCGTCGGGCCTGACGGCGGCGCGCGCCTCGACGGGCAGGCCCTGCAGGTCGAAGACGCGCACCGTCGGCCGCTGGTCACCCAGGAAGGGGTGGGTCCCGCTGATGCAGGTGACCGTGCGTTCCTGGCCGATGACCAGGCCGGCATGCAGCTCGACCGGCGTGATGGGGAACATGTGGTTGATGGCGCCGTAGTCACCGCCGCCGGTGTCACCGGGCATGGGCAGGTTGGTGCCGTAGTGGTAGTAAAGAAGTCCGTGCCGCAGGTAGGTGATCGCGCCCTTCATGATCGTCCGCGTGTACTGCTCGGGCGTCCCGCGCGGCCTGAAACCCAGGGCAATTGGCGTAGAGAAGTGGCCCTTGCAGGGGCCTTGAAGCAGTGGCGGTTCCTGATCGGCTTCCATCGTTTCCGGGTGGAAGTACCACTCCGACTCGTTGAAACGATGCATGCGCAGCGCCTGTGTGTCGGCCGTCGCGGGAAAGGTGTTGGCGAGCATGTAGCCGCCACGTCCAAGGACGTACTGCACGAGATCGCGTCGCGCCGCGGCGCCGACGAGTCCGGCGTCGGTGTAGCGCCTGAGGATGCGCCCGGTCGCGCGGTCGATATCGGCGGTGGTGCCGTCCCAGGCCTCGTACGAGTAGCGCTGCGAATCGGCGAAGGCCATGTTGAACTGGTCGATGTAGAGGCCGTCGAGCCCGACGTCTTCCATGATGAACCTGGCCTGGTCCATCCAGGTGCGGTGCTGGCCGTTTCCCGGTGCCGCGTAGACGGCAATAGCGATGTACGGCCGCGGGTTCTGGGGGCCGCCGCGGTAGTACAGCTCATAGAGGTACTTCCCGGCGCGATTCATGAGGAGGCAGTCTTTCCAGGGCAGCTCGTAGGCACGGAGCGCCGCGAGCTGCGCGTCCGTGAAGAGGTACATATTCCTCGCCTTGTCGGGCGCCAGGCGGTGCAGTTCATCGACGAGGCCCTGCGGCAGTGAGACCAGGTTGCCCTCGATGCAGCCGATGACGCGGATGCGCGGGTCCACCGCATGGACGGCGTCACGCACGTGCCGCATCATCCGGCGGTACTCATCGCGAGAGGTCGGCTGGCCGGTAAGGTGGTTGTGGTTGTCGTAATCGAGCCACGGGTTGACCGCAATGACGCCGAGCCTCTTGCGCTCGAGGTAGGCGCGCAGGCGGGCGGGGTCGTCGACCAGGTCGGTCTGCGTGGTGACGTTGAGGTACTCGAAGGGCCCGACGACGGTGCCATTGACACCCCAATCCCGGCGAACCTGGTTGACGAAGGTCCAGTAATCGGCGGTGGCAGCATAGGGATAGAGGGCCCATCGGAAGGTGTGGCTCTGTCCCGGACGCAGGGCGACACGGTTGGCCTCGATCTTTACGGCGTTGTGCTGTGCGGCCATCTGTAACTGCAGCCGGAAGACCGCGTCTTCGGCGAGGAAGGCGAGGCGGCTGTGCGTCTGCGCGGCGAACAGCGACGGATTCTCGGCCGTCTGGTGCGACGCCGATTGCACCGCGCCGCTGAGGTGAAGGGCCTCGAAGGCCTGGGGCACGATCAGTTCATGGCGGTAGAGGATGCCGACGTCGTCGGCACTGGTGTTGGTAATCTCGTCGGTAACGACCAGGCGGTGCCGATCACGCCCGACGCTGCGCTTCAGCCTGTAGTGCTCGAAGGCGGCCTGTGCGACGATCCGGTCGCCCTGGCGCTCGACCGTCAGCCCCGTCGCCGCGACGCCGGCGGTGAGGTGGTGGTAGCCTATCGTGTCACCGGGGTAAGACAGCCGCGAGGTGACGAGGTAGCGATCCGGCCCGACCGTGACCTGCATCGCGCCCCCTTGGCTGACGCGAAGCTCCCAGCCGTCGCCGACCAGGGCCGGGCCGCTCTCGACGGCCGCCATCGGGCGCACCTGACGCTGACTGGCGGCGTCATAGCGGGCCCGGATCGCTTCCGGGCTCAGGGCGCAGTCGTGGATGCGCACCGGCCCGATGGCGCCGCGAAAGAACGTGTCGGCGGCGGGCCGCCGGCCAATATAGAGAGCCCCACCCGGGTCGATCGGCTCGGTCAGCGGACGTTCGCTGGCAAGCCGGCCATTGACGAACAGCCGCATGACGCGGCCGTCGTAGGTGCCGACGACGTAGACCCACGTCTCCAGCGGTATGCTCGCCTTGGTGCTGTTGCCGCCGGAGTTGATGTACCACCACACCTGGCCGTCGGTGTAGTAAGTCAACGACCAGGTCTCGATGCCCTTACCGACGATGCCGACCTCGCCGGTCGGCACCACATCGGCGTTCATCCAGCATTCGACGGTGACCTGCTTGCGGAGGTCGAGGCTCTCGCCAGTGCCACAATCGACATAGTCATCCTGGCCGTCGAAACGCAGGGCGGCAAAGCCGTCGGCCTGGATCCGCGCCGGGCCGTGGATGCGGGCGCTGTTGCCATGGCCAGAGACATCGGCGGTGATGTCGTCGACAACCTGGTCAAAGGTGTAGGCAGCGACCGTGCGCTCCTCTTCCTCCGCACAGACCGCGAGGCCAAGGGTGACGGCAACGACGGCAATGACCAGAACACGGTAACGCATGGGCCTCTCCTCACAACCACAGGCACCAGTCCTGACGGTCTCCGCACTTCGGCAGCGTCGATCCATCCCGGGAACGCCGTGCCTCGTGTGGACCTCCGTGTCGGTGTGCTGCCGCGCCGCCGCGGCTCAGCCCGGGCCCGCGGGCCTGTCGATCTCCTTGATGAGGGCGTCGGCCTCAGGCAGGCGCTTCTCGGGCAGGCCAAGACGGCGGGCCTCGTGGAGTTCGACCAGAGCGGCGGCGTCCCTCCCCAAGGCCTTGAGGATGGCGCCGCGGTGCAGGCGCACGAGGGCGTTGTCCGGCAGGC
>JAAYZO010000313.1 GCA_012514865.1 Lentisphaerota bacterium
CCCGGCGGCGGCCGAAACGACTGGCGGCGGCGCGGCGTCACGGCGACGCTGACCGGGTACGTCACCCCCGGGTAGTCGGCCGTGACCGTCACCGCATAGACCTCAGCGCTGTCCTCGAGGCCGCTCCAGCCCAGGCCGCGGTTGATCCAGCCCTCCAGATCGCCGTCGGCGGGGTCGCCATGGCCATAGCGGCGATCGTCAGAGCACTCGCTGAAGGCGAGGTAGCTGGTATCGAGGCGGTAGCGGTAGATAGCGTCGGACCAGGCCTTGACATCGGCCGGGGCCTCGCCGGACATGCCGTGGCCGCCGTTGTTCCAGTAGACGGCGAAGGCCTGTCGGGCACGGTTTGCGGCGGCGTAGAACGGCGGGTTGTTCTCCCAGGGTATCGAGGCATCACGGCGGCCATTGGTCGCGAAGATCGGCGGAGTGTCGGCGCTGGCGGCCTGGATGTTGCGCGGGCCGTCGAAGTACTGCAGGAGGGGCACGCCGTCGGCGGTGACGGCAGGGTCCGCACCCAGCGGCCCGCAGACGCATTCGAGGCGGACGGCGCTGCCGCTGCCGGGCCGTGTCATGGCGTAGACCGGGACCTGCGCCAGGACGGCGGCGAAGACCTCGGGGAAATGCAGCGCCAGGGCCACCGCGCCGGAGCCGCCCATGGAGCCGCCGCGGACGTAGGTCGCGCCCGGATCGCAGCCGAGGTCTCTCTGCGCCCATCGCACCAGCGCCAGGAGGAGACGTTCGGTGTAGTTGGGTGCCACGATGGCACCGGTCTGCGTCGTGCGTCGGATCTCGGCATTGTAGCCAAACCACCACGTGCTCACTGCCGGGCAGTGGTCGCGGCGGTCCTTCGACTCCAGCACCGGCCGGCCGACCCAGACGCGGTCCATCGGTGTGATCACGACGCTGTCGGGCTGGAGGCTAAGATGGAACTTGAAGGGCAGGCCCTCGCGCCAGCCCTGGGTGGCATCGCCGAACCACAGGCAGTTCACCGCACTGGCACGCTCGCCGGCGGTCACACCGCCACCCCGGCCGTGCAGCACCAGCACCAGTCGCCGGCCGCTGGCGGAGTCCGGGCCCGGCAGAGCACCCTCGGCGCCCTGCCAGAAGGGCCGGACCTGCGCCTCGGCGCCCTCGACCGCCGCCGTGGTCGCGTTCACCCCGGCGAGGACCTCCCCGTGCTCCCGGCCGCTGGCGTCGGTCCAGGTGACCGCGTACCAGCGCGGCCCGGCGGTCTCGGCCGTGACCGTGTGTACGAACAGCCCCCCGCTCGGATCCAGCGGCATCTCCGCCGGCCCCAGGCGCCACCCCACCGGCTCACCCGGCGCCGCGTCGGCGCTGAACGATGCCGGGTCCTGCCACCAGTCACGCGCGCTGCATGGGTCCACCTGGCGGGCCAGCGGACGCGCCTCGGCGAGGTTCTCCGGTCCCAGCTCGGCCGTGTGTGAGTACACATTCAGGGTCGAGCCCGAGGGCAGTGCCGCCTCCGACCAGGTCACGAAGACCTGGCCCTGACGGCAGACCGCCCGCAGGCCGGAGACCGGAACCCCCTCCTCGCGATCCTGGGCCACCGCGGCCGAGGCCAGGAGACAGGCAAGCAGAGCGACGCTGGAATGAGTCTTCATACCTTCACCCCCATCGGCGGAACGCGTGAGACCATACCTCTTAATATAGGAGCGGATGCAGCGAGGCGCCGCCACGGGCCGCCAGGGCTGATC
>JAAYZO010000314.1 GCA_012514865.1 Lentisphaerota bacterium
CGTAGCGGCAGGAAACGGCGGCGTCGGCGGTGACGATGCCCTCGGCCTCACAGAGGCAGCGGAGGCTGGTGACGTCGGAGTGGACGGCCAGGCTGCCGGTAGCCTCGGCGATCTGCCAGGTGGTGGCCTTGAAGCCGAGTCGGACCAGGGCGCGGAGGGTGCGCAGGGCGGCCGGCCGGGACCAGTGACAGCGTGAGGTGGGCACGGGGAGATCCTTCGGGCCGCCGGAGCGGCCCTCAGGATGACAGTGTTGGGAACGGCCCTCAGGATGACCGGTGCGGGGCTCGTGCATGGCGTCTGCAGGTGGCATGCAGGGCTCCTATTCGAGCGGCATGAGGTGGTTGAATGCCTCGGCGATGCCGGCGGCGCTCAGCGTCGCGCCGTTGAAGCGGCGGCTGGCGCGGATGGCCTGGACGCAGCGGCGCGCGCTTCCGCCGCTGCGCTGGAGGAGGACGCGGCCGGCCTCGCGGTCGCATCCGTAGGCGTCGGCGATGAGGCGGAGGTCCGCCTGGGGGGCCTCGACGATGTTGACGACGTAGCTGATGCGCTGGAGGACCTGGGCGATGGTGGCCGAGGATTTGCCCCGGAGCTTCGCCAAGTAGGCCTGGGTGCCGACAAGCACGAGGCCGATCCCGGCGTTCTCCTGGACCATGCGGAGGGCCTGGAGGACGGCCTCGGTCAGGTAGTCGCACTCGTCGATGATGAGGACGCGGTCGGTGTCGGTGAGGGCCTCAGTGATGGCGAGCCGGGCGGAGTAGGCGCTGCCCTCGGTGGCCAGGCCGAGCTGGCCGGCGATCTGCGCGAGGAAGGCGCGGGGGGTGGCGTCGATGCCGGCGACGACGTAGACGCACTCGGGGTTGTCGGCGGCGTAGCGGCGGAGGGCGGTGGTCTTGCCGCAGCCGCTGGCGCCGAGGATCAGGGCGATGGTCTGCTCGATCTGGGCGAGGCGGACCGTGTCGTGGACCTGGTCGGCGACCTGGGTCTGCGCGTATTCGACGGCGGTGGTCTCGTCTGCCCGCCGTCGCTCACGCACCAGGAGCTTGGCCATCGCTTCGACCCAGTCCGGCACGCTGGAGGCGCGGTAGGTACAGTGGAGGAGGCGGTTGAGCGTGGTGGCGGACGCGCCGAGGCGGCGGGCCAGGCTGTGATCGGTCCAGCCGCGGCGGTGCTTGACCTGGATGAGCTCCTCGATGATCGCGCGGCGTTCGGGCGTGTAGAGTTCTTCGAGCGGCGGGGCGTTCTCTTTGGCCATGGTGCGACCTCCCATTATTCGGCCAGGCGGCGGAGCTGTTCGCGCTCCTCGTCTGTGAGGGCGTAGATGGTGCGGCGCGGCACGTTGACGGCGGGCGCTGCGGCGGCGGCGGCGCGCTGCGCGGGCGGCATCAGAGCAGCGGGGTTGGGCGCGGGCGGATCCCCCTCGATCCCCGCGCCCCTCTTCGCATCGGCGGCCGCCTCTGCCGCATTCGCGGCTGCGGTCCGCCAGTCCCCGCTCGGGTCCAGAACCTCGATGCGCACCTGGGCGTCGGCCTGCTTGATGGCGCGCAGGTAGGCGCGCTGGAGCTTGCGGCCGCTCCGGGCGAGCCGGTTCGCGGGGCCGTCGGCGGTGTCCCACGAGGCGCGCGGTTTGGGCCGGACCGCGACGACGCGGTCCTGCTGCGTGTAGACGAAGGCCCAGTCGACGCCGGGCAGGCCGCGCACGGTGACCTGGGAGCCGACGTAGAGCGCGAGTTCCTCGGCCCA
>JAAYZO010000315.1 GCA_012514865.1 Lentisphaerota bacterium
AGATCGCGGCGGCGCTCACTCGGTCACCCTGGAGGGGTGCCAGATCGTAGCCGGGGGTCGCGCGTAGCCCGACCCCCGGAAACGCGGATTGCACGCCATGCACCCTGGAGGGGTGCCAGAGCCGGACCCTCAAACAGCCCTGTCCGGCACGGCGCGCCACGGCCGCCGCCGGGCGGCGTGGGTGTATAGTGCCCCCGGAACCGGCCGCGGCGACGGCGCGCGCCGCCGGCCGGGCGGATCCGCGCTGGTGCGAGGAGAGAGCCATGAGCAGCCTGCCGTTCGTTTTCCCGGTCGATGGCGTCATGCTGACCGAGGCCGCCGGCCGTCGCGTCGGCGACGACCTCCAGATCACCTGCATCCTCGGGGCCCAGCCGGCGCGGCGCTGCACCATCAACGGAGTGCCCTGTCGGCCCGGCAGCGAAGACCTCCGCGCCACCATCACCCTCAAGGACTACCGCACCACCCTGGTGGCGCGTGACCTCGACAGCGGCGAGGAGACGCGCATCGAGGTCTTCTTCCTCCGGCGCGGCCACCGCAAGTACCGCTTCTCGCTCGATGACAACATCTGGTTCCTGCAGAACCTGGCCCGCCAGGCCACGGTCTACCGCTCGATGTTCGAGGACCCCTACCTGAAGCTCCTCAAGACCATGCACGACCGCTATGGCACCAAGTTCCACGTCAATATCTACTACGAGTGCCCCGAACATGGCGGCTTCACCCTCGCGCAGATGCCGGCGACGTACCGGCCCGAGTGGCGCGCCAACGCCGACTGGCTCCGGCTCTCCTGCCACGCCAATGCCAACCTCCCGCGCCGGCCCTACCGCTGGGCCAGCTTCGAACAGACGCGCTTTGAGTTCGACCGCGTCCACCGCGAAATCCTGCGCTTCGCCGGCGAGGAGGCCTTCGCCGGACCGGTCACCTGCGTGCACTGGGGCGAGACCTCGATCGAGGCCATCCGCGCCCTCCGCAGCCTCGGCATCCGCGAACTGGTGGTCTCGGGACGCTTCCACGACCCGACCAACACGCCCATCGCCCTGCACCTCAACGCCGAGCAGTGCGCCCTCATCAACATCTATGGATACTACTACGACAAGGCCGAGGATATCTTCCTGCACCGCTACGCCAGCGGACTGCAGCGGGTGCCCCTCGACCAGGTGAATGACCTCTACGACACCTTCGCCAAACAGCACCCCCTCTACACCTGGATCGAACTCTGCGTCCACGAGCAGTACTTCTACCCGGACTACGTCAACTACATGCCGGACTACTACGAGCGCTTCGATGCCGGCATACGCTGGTGCGTCGAGCACGGCTACGAGCCAGCCTTCATCTCCGAGGTCATGGAGTTCTAGAGGCCATTCCGCCCGCCCGCCCGGCACGGCCGGTCTGGCGGGAGAGCCTTGTGGCAGTTCAGCGGAGAGGGATGACGATGGTGACGATGACCTGGCTCGGCATCAACGGCTTCGCCTTCGAGTGCGGCGGCCGGACGGTCCTGATCGATCCCTACGTGAGTCGCGACAAGGTCGCGCTGTGCCGCCCGGAGGTGGTGCAGCGGCACGTGCCCGCGGCCGATGTCATTCTCATGGGGCACTCGCACTGGGACCACCTGGCAGACGTGCCTGAGATCGCCGCCCGGACCGGCTGCCGCATCGTCGGATCACAGACGACCCTGAACATCTGCCGCTGTCTGGGAGTCCCGGAGGACCGCCTGGGGCAGTTCCAGGCCGGCCAGGAGATCCGGCTGGGACCGGACTGCTCGGTCATGCCGATACGGTCGCTGCATAAGGCCCCGGTCGGCTACCCGGGCGAGTACCGCGAGTTGCCGCGCGCGGTGACTCAGGCCTCGGAGTACCTCGAGGGCGGCACCTGGGCGCTGCGGCTGCGGTTTCCGGGGGTGACCGTGCTCAACGTCGGCAGCGCCAACCTGATCCGCGAGGAGCTGCGCGGGCAGTCCTGCAATGTCCTGTTGGCGAGTATCGGCGGCGGGACGGAGGCGTACCTCCGAGAGCTGCTCGACTGTGTCCGTGCCGACGTGCTCGTGCCGACGCACTACGACGACTACCTGCACGGCACCGTCGAGGCCCCCGGCGGCGAGAGCAACCTGGCCGCCTTCCGCGACCTCCTGGCCCGGGTCGCGCCCGCCCAGCGTCTCGTCGTGCCGCGCTGTATGTGCCCGGTGCGCCTGCCGATCGCGCTGCCGGGGTGAGCGCCGCCGCGTCGCGGGGGCGGCGCCCGGCCGGCTGTTCCCCATCCCGGCAAGCCGGCGTCGCCGTGCCGCTTCACAGCCCGGCTGCGGGCGTCGGACCGCGTGCCGGGGCCGAGGTCCAGGCCAGGCGCTGCGCCTGCTCGACGATGCTCTTCCCGACGAAGCCCTCGCGGTAGATCACCCAGTGGTAGGCGAACGCGGCGAGCGCCTCCTGCGTCAGGTACGGCGTGCCGGCGGCCGTGACCTCGGCCAGACGGCCCTCCTCGCCCGGCCTGAGCCCGGCGCGGTCCATGATCGCCTGGAGGTCCATGCGGTCACGCGAGTGCCGTGCATAGAGCTCCCCGAAAGTGGTGGGATGCAGGTCGGGCCGGGTGAGGAGCCAGTCCAGCCGGCGCTCGACGCTCGCCTTGATGGCGGCGATCTCCGCCGGCGGCCGGAGCGGCGCCGGCGGGCGCGCCGCCGGCGGCACCGCGGTGCCCTTGGCGAAGATCGCGTCCCAGAACCGCGCCGTTACCAGGCGGGTCGGGTGGGTGTAGATGACCAGGTGGCTGCCGCCGACGCGCCGGATGGCCTCGACCGCCTTCGAAAAGGCGTCTTTGAACTCCTGGTCGTCCTTGCCGAAGAAGGACTCGAAGCCGATGTCGTAGTTGAACACCATCGAGCCGCAGTACCAGTAGGGCACGCGCACGTTCCTGACGATGGGCGTGTTGCAGAACGCCCTCACGCCCAGCATCGCCATCGCCACCAGGGTGGCCGGCGACCACGAGTCGCCCGGCGCGCAATACGTGACCGGCAGGCGCCCGAAGGTCTCGACCAGCTCGAGGACCCCGGCGGCCTCGGCGCGCAGCACGATCTCGATGCTCTCGGCCAGGCCCTTGCCGTCAACGCGCTCCGGAAGGCTCGGCGGCACGGAGTGGTCATTCGAGTGAAAGTCGGTCTCGTGGTATCGGTAGGCGTCCAGGACGTCGTGGCGGCCGGTCCGCTTCAGTGACCGGACCAGCTCGGCGACGAGCTGGAAGCAGCCGCGCACACCGCGGCTCCTGAGCGCCTCGGCCCACCACCGCTCGGCGTCAGCCGCCTCGGGCGTCAGGTAGTCCTCGCTGTCGAACGAGAAGACGATGTCCATCGCGAGTCACCTCCGGTCTCTCGCCCTGCTGCCGGCCAGCCCGCCGATCGGCCTCGGCTGTCCCCGACGGTCAGCGCGACGGACTCTAACCTAGCCCGGGTTGCCCACGAAGCCCATCGCTTCGCGGGGCATCCAAAGCGACATCGGGACCGCTATCGACATCGAAGGAAGGCCGAATGGCACTCGAACACGAGACGCTGGACGTCTACCGCACGGCGGAACTCGACCGCATGGCGGCGATGCTGAGCCGACTGGGCGGAAGGGGGTACTTGATGAGGGAAGCACGTGTGAGCTACGGCTTCCGGGAAGCCGACGTCGATTCCGATCCCGGTAGCGATTTGGATGAGAGCAAGCCCCAACCATCGGCGCGAGGTGCCTGTGGGGGGCAGTCTTCTGCAGTTGCATGCGACCGGCCGATGCCGCATCGATGTGGCTCTGGCGCGAGGAAACCCGGCGCCCCGCCCAGGCTGACCCCAAGCCCCCCACGCCCCCGGTGCGCCGCCGGGCGGCGCGGGTCAGTGCCCGCGCTTCACGGTGACAGCCTACGAGGTCCCCACGTCCGCCGACACCTGGATCAGGGCGATGCGGCCATCCGGGTCGCGGGCGTGGACGCCCACCCTGCACCCGTCAGCAGTCCCCGACGTCGGAAGGCGAGCAGGGACCACACGTAGAAGGCGATGGCCACCAGGCTGAGCGCGTTGATGCCGATGACGAAGGAGAAAGCCTCGCAGGCGCCGCCGGCGATGGCGCCGAGGATGTTGGCGCCGAGAGCCCGGGAGGGCGTCGTCGACCGGGTGAAGGCGGTGGCGAAGATGACTCCAGAGAAGAAGATTGGCAGCGCCATGATGCCGCCGGCCGCGACGCCCTTGGCCAGCGCCGGGAGGAAGAGGAGCGCGCGGAAGGGGAAGGCGACGTTCAGGAGCAGGACGCCGACCAGGCCGGCATAGAAGGGCACCAGCGAACGCACGGGGCGCCAGGCGACGTAGGCGTTGGCCAGGAGGGCGGTGACCATGACGCTGGAGACCACGATGGCATTGACCACCCAGGTGCTGCCGAACAGCATGGCCATCTTGCTGACGCTCTGGACCTCGACGAGGAGGAAGGCGGCGCCCATGGCGAAGTAGGGCCAGTCGAAGTGGCGGAAGTCACCGGTGAAGCGCCGCCCGACGAGCATGGCGCCGACCAGGAGGACGCCCATGACGATGAGGTAGAGCCGCGGGATGGTGCGCGATTCGAGGTAGAGGTAGGGCCAGTCGTCCGTGCCGAGCGGGATGTCGCCCTCGAATCGAAGGCTCCCCTCCTCGATGACCTGGCGGGCCCGTTCGCTGGCGGCCAGGCGTTCCTCGAGGCGGTTGTCCTTGGCGGCGAGGAAGGTCGGGCCGCCGCCACCGCCGCCGAAGCACCGGATTTCCGGAGCCCAGAAGGCGCGGGGCGGGGCACCGAAGGCGCCCTCGAGCATGTTGCACAGTCGCAGGCCGATGAACGGCTTCTCGGCCGCGAATACCACCGCCATCAGACCGCGGTCGGTCAGCAGCGCCCGCGCCTCCTGGAAGGACTCGAGGGTGTAGACGAAGTTGTCGATGCGGACATTCGAGAACGACGAGGTGAGCGTATGCGAGTCCAGGGCGCCGAACCAGACCAGGTCGTACCGTCGCGCCGTCTTCTTCAGGAACGACCGCGCGTCGTCCACGACAACCGTGACGCGGGGGTCGTCGTAGGGCTTCTCGGGATGGAAGCGTCGCCCGAGGTCGACGATGACCGGGTCGATCTCGACCGCGTCGACATGCTGCGCGCCATTGCGCAGGGCCGCGGCGACGTCGTTGCCGGTGCCGGCGCCGACCACCAGGACATTCTCGGGCGGCGGCATGAGCCGGTAGATCAGGTTGTAGCCGCGGTGGTCGGTGTCCGCCACCTCCGGCCAGAGGTCGACATGCTGCCTCAAAAACTCCGGTGACAGGTTGAGGATGCGCTGGTAGAAGGTCTCGTTGACGTCCAGTTGGTAGCCGACGTGGACCCAGGACCCGTCGGGCCGGTTCTCGCCGACTTCATCGATCCGCAGTTTCTGGTACGGCGACCAGAGGGTCTGCCCCGGCAGGCGACGGTCTGCCAGGAAGGGCAGCACCAGGACCGGCAGGCAGGCCAGGGTCAGCCAGCGCTGACGCCAGGTGGGCAGCAGCGGCAGGGCCAGCAGGCAGGCACTGCCGAACCACACCGGCGGCGAGAGCATCAGCACCGAGAACAGCGAGAAGAGCCAGACGCCGGCAAGGCTGCCGGCGATGTTCGCCGAGTAGGCCGCCAGACGACGCGGGCAGTCCTGGAAGAGCAGGCCCAGCAGACGGCCGCCCGGGACGAACAGGCCGACGATGCCGGCGAAGAGGCCCACCAGAAGCCCCAGCGCCGCCAGACGCGGCAGCAGGGGCTTGCCCTCCGTGGACCCCCACATCCACAGGGGCATGTCGTTGAAGTCGCCCAGGAAGGCCGTGACCGGCCGGTAGAGGTCGTAACCGAGGTCCTTCGGAAGCATCACGACCAGGCAGAAGGCTGCCGCCAGGGGGATGGTCAGGTCAAAGGCCGGCCGGGGCTGCCGGGTGAGAAGGCAGCCGGTGCCGATGCCGAAGAAGCAGCCGATCAGGGTGAGGTTGCTGAAGTAGGCGAAGACCCGAATCTCGGTGGAGATCCAGCGGATCAGGACCATCTCGAAGAAGAGCAGGAAGAGACTCAGCAGGAAGATCCTGAGGTAGGCGGTCCGCGCGGGTGGCGCGCCGTCGCCGGCGTCCGGGCTGTCCGCAGTCTCCTGAACGATCCCCTCCGGCGCCTTCCGCGACGTTGCCATGCCGTCCACTCCTGTGCCCCAGGGTGCCGCAAGAGCGGCGCCCCTCCTGGTACTTCATGCAGGCGGGTAGGATAACCCGTCACGCAGGCGCCCGCAACACGATCGTCGGCACAACGTCGCGGCATCCCATGGGAGTGAGTCCAGGTGGGCCAGGCGCGTCTGGCGGAGCCTTCTGCAGTCGAAGCGGGTATCGCCCAGCCCGGCAGGCCGGTTCTGACCCGGGGACGTACGCACAGGAAGGGCTGATCCGCTCATGGCCAGGTACTGCACTGCGACCCCAGAAGAGCGTCACCGACTCGGATCATCCGCGAAGCGCATCGCTTCGCGGGGCATCCAAAGATGGATAGTCCGCCAAACCGGCTTGCCGGGGAGCGGAATATCCGCTGCAAGGCAATCGCCGCGCGCTATACTTGGGGGCGACGACGTTGGAGGCGCCGGCGCGATAGAGCCGGGTCCCCGGCGCACGCGCGCCGGATGGAACAGCGCGGGAAATCGCTCGCCACGCGTGCTGGAGCGCGAGTGTCCACAGACGCGAATGCGTCCACGAGCCGCAACGGCATCGACAGCACAGCATCGCCACTTTTCACACGAGCGCCAGAACAGATGTTGGTGGGAGACGACAGTGGACGCTGCGACGATGACATACCGCGACCGGGTCGCCGGCTGCTGGGCCGGGAAGTGCCTGGGCGGCGCGGCTGGGATGGCCTTCGAAGGTGTTCCCTACCGCCCGCGACTGACGGTGGACCGTATCTGCCTTCAGAACGTCCCCAACGACGACCTCGAACTGCAGTTGGTCTGGCTCGTCGCGATGGAGCGCCATGGCCTCGCCCTCGACGCCGGCGACCTCGGCCGCGCCTGGCTGGCCCATATCCCCGCCGGATGCGACGAGTACTGCATCGCGCTGCGCAACCTCCGGCACGGCATCATGCCGCCCTACTCGGGCTACGTCGACAACTGTTTCGCCGACGGCATGGGCGCGGCGATCCGCTCGGAGATCTGGGCGGCGCTGTTCCCAGGACAGTCGGACACGGCGGCCCGGTACGCGTCCTACGACGCCATGGTCGACCACTGGGGCGACGGCGTCTACGCCGAGATGTTCCTGGCGGCAGCCGAGAGCATCGCCTTCGGTGGCGGCGCGATTGCCACGGCGCTCCGCGAAGCCCGCGGGCGGATCCCGGCCGAGTGCCGGGTGGGCCGCACCATCGACGAGGTGTTCGCCCGCCACGACCGCGGCGACCTGACGCTCGACGACGCGGTGGTGTGGACCTCCGACCACTTCCGCCACGCCAACTTCACCGACTGCGCGATGAACCTGGCCGCCGTCGTGACGGCGCTGCTCTGGGGCGAAGGCGACGTCACCCGGACCGTGCTCGCCGCGGTCAACTGCGGTCGCGACACCGACTGCACCGCCGCCACCTGCGGCGCGCTTCTCGGCATCGCCCGCGGCGCCGCGGCGATGCCGCCGGAGTGGCTGGCCCGTCTCGACGACCGGCTGGCGCTGTCGGCCTTCGTCGAGGCCGTCCCCGGCGTACCGCTGACGCTGACCGACATGACCGCCCGGACCGTCGCGCTGTCACGCCGCCTGGGGCGCCCGGCGCCGCCGACCGAGCCGCTGTATGTCCCCTGCGCCCCGGCGCCGCGACCGGCCGTGCTGCCGACGGCGCGCTGGCTGGTCACGGAACTCCCGGCCCACGAGGCCGCCGCCCTGGCGGAGACGCTGCGCACGACCGGCCGCTGTCCGGCCGAGTGGCAGGACCGGATCATCACGACCGGCGATCTGCAGGTCGACCTGTCGGCCTTCGCGCACGACGCCAACACCCTGGATCTGTTCACCTTCCTGGAGGTGCACAACCCACCGGAGACGGTCGTCCTGTCGGTGACCGCGGATGTCGGGCTGACGCTGTGGATTGACGGCGTTCGCCTGGTCAACCACCATTCGCGTCAACTGTCGATCCCGAGCTTCCACCGTGCCGAAGGCGGCGCGGCCTTCGCCTAT
Organism: Lentisphaerota bacterium; assembly: GCA_012514865.1. GTDB lineage: Bacteria > Verrucomicrobiota > Lentisphaeria > Oligosphaerales > JAFGRS01 > JAGVUW01. The sequence continues at coordinate 8,162 of JAAYZO010000315.1, forward strand.
CCGGTGGCCGACGGCGATCGGAAGCTGGTGCACCTGCGGCTCTACAACTGCCTGCCGCCGCTGCACGGCGCACTCCTCTTCGGCGGCCTCGACAACAACCACCTGGAGTGCTGCCGTCTGACCATCTGAAGGGCCCACCGCCCCTGGCGGTCGCCGGCCAGCGGCGGATGGCCCTGTGGCGGGAGACCTGCGGCTCTGCCGTCGCTCTCCCGCTGGCGGGGCATCGCGGGTCGGGCTTCCCCGGCGGCTGGTCGCCGAACGTGGTCAGGTGGTCGTACGAGAACGAGCTCACACCGATCTTCAACCGGCGCGCCTTGCTGCGACCCGCCCCACGGCCTCTCAGCGGTATGATCCGAACTCCCGCCAGGCGTCAATCAGGGCGAGATTGCAGTCGATGTTCTTGATGCACTGCTCCCGGGTCTTGCCATTGCCGACCGCGCCGCCGGTGGTCTTGAGGGAGAAGCCGCCGCCGGGCGCGCCGACGTCGATGGCCCGTTTGACCAGGTCCCGGACGTCCTGAACCCGGAACGAGTCGAGGTAGAACGCCTGCGAGATGACGTTCCCCGACAGGAGCATCCTCTTCCCGACCACCCTCTTGGCGTCGGCGAGGATGTTGTCACCGTACGGCGGCGGCTCCAGCGGCTCGACCGCATCGACGCCCATGTCCGCGAACAGCTCCAGGAACGTGCCGCTGTTGCCGTGGCAGTGGGCGCGATGCCGTCCGCCGATGGCATGCACCGCCTCGTTGACCCGCCTATCGAAGGGGAAGACGAGACTCATGAAGTGCTGCCGGCCCAGCCAGGGCGGTATGAGCATTTCCAGTGCGGAGGTCATGAAGACCGGCGGCGAGGCGAACGGCTGATTGCGAACGGCCAGCAGCGTGTCGACGATCTGCGCCGTGCATTCCTCGAGGTAGCGTTCCACGAGCTGACCCTCGGTCAGCATCCACATATAGACTTCTTCCATCGTGCTGTTTCGGGCCAGCGTGCCGAGTGGGTGGAACAGGCCGGTCGACGGCAGGCCGCGGGTGCCGACCGCGGCGCAGCCCTGGTTATATGCCGCCAGGTCGAAGGGGCGGACGTGCCGTTTGGCCTCGGCGATGCGTCGCAGGTCCTCGACGGTGGCGATGTACCGCTTCTCCCAATGGAAGTCGTTCGGATCCGCGTCGCCGTAGTCGTGGCGCGTGACGGCCGTGAACACGCCCGCCGACGTGGCCTGCGTACGCCGGACGCGCCTGAAGTCGCCCGGAACGTCCTCGATGACCTCTTCGCGGTAGGTGCTGTCCAAGCCCAGGAAGCCCCAGTTGAAGCCCGCGACGCTCCGGAAGTTGTCGGCCTCGTTCTCCTGGAATTCAAGGATCCTGTCAGCCCCGGGCAGCCCCCGCGCGGGGGGATAGAGGATCATCTCCAGGGGCACCCGGTCCGGCTCCTCGAAGCGCCACGCCGTCAGCATCCTGGTTCGTGAATCCATAGCCGCTGCCACTCCCTGTGCTCTGCCGAGCCGTCGACAGACCCCGCCGGAGCGTCGCCGTCACTCACTGCAGCCGGCGCGCAGCCGAATACCGGTCGGTGGCCCGGTGGCCGGCCGACCGCCGGCTGACCGCCGAACGCAACATTGACTGCAGCGCGCATCACTCTGGCGGTGTCCCTTGCCCCAAGTATACTTCTCCGCAAAGCACTTCCGAGGAACACGACATGAACAAAACCTGCGAGAACTTAGCGCAAACGCGCAATCTCATCGAGCAACTGATCGGCTGGGCGGAGGGCCAGCCGAGGCTGCCGGTGGTCTATCTCCAGGAAGACCGCGGCTCCTTCAGAGCGACGCCGGCACCTGTGCTGGAGGTATCGTACCACTCCGACGGCAGTGCCATCGACATCGAACTTGGGCCGTACCGCTACCGGTCGGTGCCGGGGACGGTGCTGATCCTGACCGACTACAGCGGCTACAGGGCTACTCCCGCAGGACCCTCGAGTGTGTGGAACCTCTGCCTCAGAACGGAGACGGAAACCCCTGTGCCCGGGGTGACGGACCGGCCGTTGCTGCTGGCCGCCCACGCCGCCCTCGATGAGCGGCTCGTGGATCGCTTCCGTGTCGCGGCCTACGGCTATCGGCAGGACCGCCTCTTCCAGGATCTTCAGCTCAAGTGCGAGGTCCTGGGCATCCTCATAGCGGCCGCCGAGGCCATGGTCCCCACGGCCGACCAGCCGCCTGAGCGCAGCGCCGCGACCATCGCCGCGCTGCGGGTCATCGACCGCGACTGCAAGAAGCCGGATCTGGCGCGGGCGGACGTGGCCCGGGCCGCCCACCTCTCCGAGGCCCAGTTGGCGCGCGTGTTCCAGCGTGACATGGGCGTGACGCCGATGGCGTACCTGCGAAGGGTGCGCATCGACCGGGCCTGCCGTCTGCTGCGCCGAACCGAGCTGAGTATCGAGGAGGTCGGCCGCGCCGTGGGCCTGCCGACTCCGGCCCACTTCTCCCGACTGTTCAGCGCGGTCCAGGGCCAGTCGCCCAGGGCCTACCGACGGCAGCTCTGAGGGGCCTTCTGCCACGGGCGGGCGTTCGCCAGCGGCGGAGGATTCCCGTGCGAAACGTCGCGTCGTGGCGTTGCCTGCGTCGTTTTGTCGCAGACTTTCAGCCTGCCATGCGGAATGGTCCATTTCCCCGGGCGTTGCCCTGGGCTGGCGGATGATGCCCTTTCAGGGCGCCAGGATGGGGGCCGGCGGGGCAGGGGTGGGCGATGTTTCGCTCTGCCATATCCGGCGCCCGTGTGCGCCGGCGGTGCAGGGGTGGGCGCCACGAGCCGAGTGGCGCTCCCCCGGGCGCCGGGGACGGCGCCCGGGCGGTCCACGGACGGCGCCGCGGACGTACTCGCCCGCGCCCGGGGCCTGGCTGCAGGGGGAGACCTACGGCTCTGCCGCCGATCTCGCGGCGGCTGCTGCGCTGGTCGGCGCGCCGCCGGAAGGTCCTGCCGGAGCTACGGGTACACGCTCCGGATGGCCTCGACGATGGTCGCCACCTGCGGGATGCACGCCTGCTCCAGTCCCGGGCTGAAGGGGATCGGCAGGTCGGCGCCGCCGAGCACCCGCGGCGGGCTGTCCAGGTCGTCGAAACACTCCTCGACGACGCGCCGCACGACTTCTGCCCCGAAGCCATTGCGGGTCGGGGCTTCGTGGACCACCAGCAGGCGGCCCGTCTTGCGGATCGACGCGGCAAGGGTGCCCATGTCCAGCGGCACGAGGGTGCGCGGGTCAATCACCTCCACGGAGATCTCGCCCTCGAGCATAGCCGCCGCGGCAAGGGCCTTGCGACGCGTCATGCCCAGCGCCACGACGGTGACATCGCGGCCCTCCCGGACCACCTCGGCCTGGCCCAGCGGCACCAGCCACTCGCCCTCGGGGACGTCCTCCTTCTCGAAGAACAGCATGCGGTTCTCGATGACCAGCACCGGGCCAGCCGCGCGGATGGCCGATTTGAGCAGGCCCTTGGCGTCATAGACCGTCGCCGGCATGCAGACGCTGACGCCCGGGGTGTGCGCGAACCACGCCTCGAAGCTCTGCGAGTGCTGGGCGCCCTCGACGCTGCCGACGCCGGCCTGGGCGCGAATCGTCACCGGCATGCCGAACTGGCCACCGGACATGAAGGGAATCTTCGCCATCTGGTTGACGACCGGATCCATGGCCATCAGGATGAAGTCGATATACATGATCTCGACAATCGGACGCAGGCCCGACATGGCCGCCCCGACGGCCATGCCGCAGAAGACCTCCTCGCTGATGGGGGTCCCGACCAGGCGCTTCGGCCCGAAGCGCTCCAGGATGCCGCGCGTGAGTTTGTAGACGCCCCCATCGATATCCACGTCCTCGCCGATCACGAAGACGCTCTCGTCCCTCGCCATCTCCTCGATCTGAGCCTCGCAGATGGCATCGGCGTAACTCAGCTTACGCATGGACGGCACTCCCTTCCCGGCTCGCTGCGGCCAGGGCCGGCCACGGGCTGCGGCGGGCGAACTCGACGGCCTCCCGCAAGTCCGCTTCGACGGCCTCGTGGACCGCCTGGAGGCCCTCAGCGGAGAGGATGCCATCCTCGAGCAGGCGACTCTCGAAACGGAGGATGGGATCATGCGTGGGTGAACGCCACGCCGCCAGTTCGGCGGGGTCACGACCGTCGGCGATGATGCCGCAGTGCGGCTCGGCGCGGTAGGTCTTCGCCTCGATGAACGTCGCCCCGCGCCCGCGCCGGGCCCGCGCCACCGCGGCGGCCACGGCGCGGTGTACATCCAGGACGTCGTTGCCGTCGCAGATGGCCCACGGCAGACCGAAGGGCTCGGCCCGAGGCGCGATGTCCGCACGGCTCGTGCTCTTGCCAACCGGCGTCGTTGCCGCGTAGCGATTGTTCTCACACAGCAGAATCAGCGGCAGCGACCACAGCGCCGCCACGTTCAAACACTCCTGCAGGACGCCCTGGTTGGAGGCCCCGTCGCTGAAGAAGCAGACTGTCACCTGGCTGGTTCCGCGGTACTGCGCCGCGAAGGCGGCCCCCGCGGCAATGCCGATGCCGCCGCCGACGATGCCATTGCCGCCGAGGAAGCCCTTGGCCCGGCAGAACTGATGCATCGAGCCGCCGAAGCCTCCCGACAGCCCGGTGGCCCGGCCCATCATTTCCGCCATGGTCCGCTTCAGGTCCCAGACCTTGGCGATGCAGTGCCCATGCGGTCGATGCGTGCTGGTGACGACGTCGTCGTCGCGCAGGGCCGCGCAGGCGCCCACCGCCACCGCCTCCTGGCCGATGTACAGGTGGATCGCCCCCGTGATCTCGCCGGCGCGGTACAGGCGCTTGACCTCTTCCTCGAAGCGCCGGATGGTCACCATGCGGCGCAGCATGTCGACCTGTCGTTCTGCTGTCGGTGCCTTCATCGTCGCACGCGTTCTCCTTGCCTGGATCCTTCGCAAAGCACGGATGCTTCGCTCACGAACCACGTGTGCCGCACTGCACCGCGGCGCACGTTCGGACGCGCGTCGCTCCGCGCCGCCTGCTCAAGGCAAGCCCTGAGCAAGAGGCCGCAAGTGCCTCGCGTCGAAGCCCGAAGGGCGCCCTATTCACGGGCCGTCACGCGGCGCGTGAATAGGGCAGGCTTGCCGCCGCTCAGGCGTCGGCGGCAGTCCTGGCCCCGCGCATCATGGCGTCCACGTTCGCGACCGGCGAGTTGGCCATGACGCCCTCGCCGGTATTGAAGATATAGCCGCCCCGGGAGGCATTCTCCCGGACCATCCTCTCGGCAGCCGCGGCGACGTCCTCGGGGGTGCCGTCCCGCAGGAGGATCGGGTCGAAGTTGCCCATCAGGCAACGGTCGCTGCCGAGGGCGTCACGCACCCGCGAGAGGTCCACACCCTCGCCGACGTTGACCGCGCTGACCGGCAGTTGCGCCTGCCGTGCGAGGTGTGCCGGCGAGGTCTCCGCGGTGTGGTAGATGACGATCCCGCCGGCCGCCATCAGGGGCGCCGCCACCGCCGCCGCGGCCTCGGCGGCAAACTCGCTGAACCAGTCCGTCGAGAGGAACTGCGACGACGCCACGCAGTCGCCGAGCCACAGCGCCTGGGCCCCCGCCGCCAGTTGCGCCTTGCCGAAGGCGATCTGGTGGTCGATGAAGAAGGACAGGTTGTCGCGCAGGAGACCGGGGTCGTCGAGCATCGTCATGAGGAGCGTGTCGATGCCGTAGATGAGGCCCAGGGTCGAGAACGGCGCGGCAATGCGGCCGGTCACGCAGGCCGTCTCGCCCAGCGCCGCGCGTACACGCCGCAGCATCTCGAGGTGCAGCGGCAGCCGCAGGTCGCGCTCGACATCGGGCAGCCGGAAGCCCCGCAGGGTCGCGGGCGTCATCGGCAGGTAGGAAGACACCATCGCCGGGTGCTCCGGGTCGACGATCATCTCCAGACCGAGCGGCTCGAACTCGACGTAGTCATCGGGAAACACCATCGCCCAGTCATACCCGAAGCGCTCCACCGAGCGCACGATGGCCGCCACGGTGGCGTCGACGTCGGTGCGGCTCTGCTCGCAGGAGAGCCCGCTCCAGGTCATGTCGAACTCCAGGCCAAGCGCAAACACCGGGAGCCGTCTCGGCCGGCGCCCTGCGATGCAGGCCCTGATGTCATCCAGCACACCCTGGTAGGCCACGGAACGCCCTCCTATCCCTGGGGACTGCCGGGCCGCCAGCCCGTCGCCCCCTGTCGGCCCCGACGTTCAACGGGACGCCTCTTACTCTAGCACGCATAGTCGGCTCTTCCGGCGGATAGTCCCCACCCCGGCAAGCCGGTTCGGCGGA
>JAAYZO010000316.1 GCA_012514865.1 Lentisphaerota bacterium
GAGGAAAGGTATACGCAGATTTTTGTTTTTTTCGTAAGCACAACAATTATTAGACTGCAGAGGTCGTTTCAGTGACTTTCGCTCTGCGTAGACCCGTCGGCACACGCCGTTTCCCACTACCTATTATGGGCATCCGGCGCCACGACCGGTGCCGCCGGGCCCCGCCTGCATCTACGATGCACCCGGTTTGCGGAAATTGCAAGTTGCGCCCCTGGAGATGAATGCGGCCATCCCGGCGGCGAAGGACTGGGCGCGCCCTGGCCTTTCACTTCTTGACTTTAGCACTGAGGTCTATTAGTATAATAGGTAGCGCAGGGTACTATTGAGATCGAGTCAATAGCAGTCCCCCCAGAGAGGTGCGCCATGGACACTGGACGGCTCCTGAACGAGTTCCCCGGGTATCTGGAGGCCAATCGTCTCGCACGGCCGCAACACATCCTCCATCTGCAGCGCTGGGCGCAGCGTTACCTCGACGCCCCGGCTGACCCGGCCCTGGCCCCCGATGACCGCCTGCGCGCCTTTCTGGCGGCGCTGGCACAGAGCCCGGGGGTGACGGACTGGCAGGTCAAACAGGCCGAGGACGCGGTGAAGCTCCTGCGCCAGTTTGCCCGCGAGATGCAGTCAGCAGCTGGAGGCGTCCTGCCGCGACCACCGGCTACGGCACCCGCCAACGCATTGCGGGCAGACGAGCAGGGGGGCCCGGCTACCCTGACTGCCGCGTGGTTCGAGGCCCTGTCCGACGAACAGCAGATCCTGCGCCTGCGGCACTACTCGCCCAAGACCGAGACGGCGTACCTGGACTGGGCGCGACGCTTTGCGGCGTACTGCAGAATGCGTCCACCCGCGGCGTTGACAGAGGGCGATGTCAAGCGCTACCTCAGCCACCTGGCCATGGAGCGGCGGGTGGCCGCGTCCACGCAGAACCAGGCGTTCAACGCGCTGCTGTTCCTCTTCAGGGAGACGTTCGCCAGGCCGCTGGAGAGCCTGCAGGATACCGTGCGGGCGAGGCGGGGCGCGCGGTTGCCGGTGGTTTTCAGTCGACAGGAAGTGCAGAGGCTCCTCGGGTGCATGAGTGGCACCACCGGGCTGATGGCCCAGCTGACGTATGGCGCGGGGCTACGGCTGATGGAGTGCGTCCGCCTGCGAGTCAAAGACATCGACTTCGACCAGGGGCGCGTCATCGTGCGCTGCGGCAAGGGCGACAAGGACAGAGTGACCCTGCTGCCCCGGGCACTGGTGGAGCCGCTGCGGGCGCACCTGGCCCGCGTGCAGGCGCTCCACCGGGCCGATCTTGCGCAAGGGCATGGCGAGGTTCATATGCCGAACGCCCTCGGGCGCAAGTACCCCAACGCGGGCCGTGAATGGGCCTGGCAGTACGTGTTCCCGTCGACAGTCCTCTCCCCCGACAGAGAGGACGGCAAGCTGCGTCGTTTCCACACGGCGGAGAGCAACCTGCAGAGGGCGGTCAAGGAGGCCCTGCGGCAGTCGGGGATCGCGAAGCACGCGGGCGTGCACAGCTTGAGGCACAGCTTCGCCACGCATCTGCTCGAGGCAGGCGTCAGCATCCGTGAGATCCAGGAGCTTCTTGGGCACAACCATGTCGAGACGACGATGATCTACACCCACGTTCTGCGGGAAATCCGGCCAGCGGCCGCAAGCCCCTTGGACGAACTCCCGGCAGACCGGGCAGGGATGGCGCCTGACGAGCGCGGGGGCGCCCAACGTACGGGCTAA
>JAAYZO010000317.1 GCA_012514865.1 Lentisphaerota bacterium
CGGCGTCGTGGGCGGTGTTTCACCCTGCCGTATCCGGCGCCCCGGGCGCCGGGGACCTGGCTGTAGCATAAGGTTACGCGGGACACCTACAAAGCGCCTCGACCGACTCGGGCGACCGGAGTTCCCGGGGCGGGTCAGGGCTGTCTGAAAGTCCGGTTCTGGCACCCCTTCAGGGTGCGTGGTGTGTGGGTTTACGGTTCCGGGGGTCGTGCTGCGCGCGACCCCCGGCTACGATCTGGCACCCCTTCAGGGTGACCAGGTGAACACTGACGTGATCTTCGATCAGCCCTGGGGGCGGGTTGCGCGGCGGCCGCCTGAAGCAGGGCGATTGGAGGTCCGGCGACGGGCCCCCTTCAGGGTGCGCGGTTCGTGGGTTCGGGTTTCCGTGGGTCGTGATCTAGCGCGACCCCCGGCGACGATCTGGCACCCCTCCAGGGCGGCCGGGTGAGCGCTGACGCGATCATCGATCAGCGCTGGGCGAGCGGCCGGGCTCAGGGCAGGCCCGGGAGCGCGTGGCTATAGTAGGGGCCAGGCCGGGTGGCACGGAACCGCGGGCGCGGCTGACGGCACCGACGCGGCAGGGAGCGACGCACCGACGTGATGGCCAAAGAACAGAGCCAGCGCCTCCTCGACGAAGCCGAGGGCTACTGCCGGCGTCATGGGCTACGCCTGACGCCGGGCCGGCGGCGGGTGCTCGCGATGCTCGCCGAGCGCGCCGAGGCGATGAAGGCCTACGACCTCCTCGACAGCCTGACCCGGCCGGGCGAACGCGTCATGCCGCCGGTCGTCTACCGCGCCCTCGACTTCTGGGTCAGCCACGGCTTCGTACACCGCATTGCCTCGCTCAATGCCTACGTCGTCTGCGGCCATCCCCTGCACAACCACGGCTGCCAACTGCTGATCTGCAGCCACTGCGGCCAGGCCCTCGAGGTCTGCAACCTCCGCCTCCGCGAGGCCATCCTCGAGACCGCCCGCGCCAGCGGCTTCCACTTCGAGAAGGTCGCTCTGGAGATCCACGGGCGCTGCCCGCGCTGTCAGGGCAGGGCTGTTTGAAAGTCCGGTTCTGGCACCCCTTCAGGGTGCGTGGTGTGTGGGTTCGCGGTTCCGGGTGTCGTGCTGCGCGCGACCCCCGGCTACGATCTGGCACCCCTTCAGGGTGACCAGGTGAGCGCTGACGCGATCTTCGATCAGCCCCGCTGTCAGGGCGCGGCGGCGCCGGCGCCTTGACAGCGGCGGCGGCGGGGGTATGCTAGTCGCATTGTTACACTATAACGCTCCGGGCCGGCGGTCTGTCGGCCTGGCGGAGGTCATGGCCATGCGGGCGCGGTGTCTGGCGGGTCTTCTGGGTCTGGTGGTGGGGCTGGCCGGTCTGCGGGTCGCGGCGGCCGAGCCATTGCGGGTGACGGTGAGCATACCGCCGTTGCAGGGTCTGGCGGCGCGTCTGGGTGGCGACCGTGTGGCGGTGTCGTCCTTCATGAACGAGACGCAGGATCCGCACACCTTCTCGCCGTCGCCGCGGGCGGTGGCGTCGCTGGGTCGGAGCGCCCTGCTCTTCACGGTCGGGATCGACTTTGAGGCGGCGGTCTGCGAGAAGATCCGTCAGGCGTTTCCCGGTGTTGAGATTGTGGATGTCAGCGCCGGCCTGTCGCGGTCGCCGGGGGTAGCCTGCAGCGGTCACGGCCACGAGGGCCACGACCACGCGGCGCATGACCACGACGCCGTGAGCGACCCGCATCTGTGGCTGTCGGTGCCGAATCTCCTGCACATGGCCGGTCGCATGGCCGAGGCCTTGGAGCGTCGTCTCCCGGAGCAGCGTCAGGCCATCGCCGCGAATCTGGCCGCGCTGCGGCAGGAGTACGAGGCGGCGCATGCGGACTACGCCCGGCGTCTGGAGGGCCTGCGCGGGGCGGTGTTATACGTCTATCATCCCTCGTTCGGCTACTTCGCCCGGGACTACGGCCTGGTGCAGCAGGCGGTCGAGATCGACGGCAAGTCGCCCTCGCCGCGGCAGCTCTCGGCGCTGATTGCGCAGGCCGGCGAGGCGAAGGTCCGCATGATTGTGGTACAGCCGCAGTTCCCGCAGCGTTCCGCGCAGATTCTCTCCGAGCGCATTGGCGGTCAGGTCATCGCGATCAACCCGCTGAGCGCGGATCCGCTCGGTGCGATAGGCCAGGCGGTCGCGGCCCTGGAGCGGACGCGGGGAGCGCGTTGAGCTTAAGGAGGGTCGGCCATGGCCAGACCGCCGCCCTGCGGCTATCGACACGACCTGAGCGGCCCGGTGGTCAGCTTTGCGGGGGTGTCCTTCCGCTATCCGAGTTCGGGGCCGGTGCTGCGCGATGTCAGCCTGGCCATCCCGCCGCAGTCGCACACCTGCATCATCGGCCCGAACGGCGGCGGCAAGACCACGCTGTTGCGGCTGATGCTCGGCCAGTTGACGCCGGAGGCGGGCGAGATCCGGGTGATGGGCTGTCCGCCGCACCGCGCCTGCAAGCATGTCGGCTACGTGCCGCAGCACACCGTGCTGCGCCGCGGCTTTCCGATCACGGTCGGCGAGGTGGTCCTGACCGGCTGTATCGACCGGCACTGGCTGGGCTGGCATCGCCCGTCGTGCGGTGCGGATGCCGAGGCGGTGATGGCCGAGCTGCAGATCACGGATCTGCGCCGGCGGCCGTTTGACCAGCTCAGCGGCGGCCAGCGCCAGCGCGTCCTGATCGCACGCGCCCTGGTCGGCAATCCGTCGCTGCTCCTGCTGGACGAACCGACGGCCAATATCGACCCGGCGGTGGGGCGGCTGGTGCGTGACCTCCTGGCCAACCTCAGCCGGCGCCTGGCGGTGGTGACCGTCTCGCACGACCTGGACTACCTCTCGACGCGTCTCGACCGCGTCTTCTTCGTCGACCACCGCCTGCGCGAGGTCGCGCCGGAGGCGGTGACCTCGGAGGCGGTCTGGCAGCTCTTCCGCCATCGCGAACCGGGAGCCGTGTCATGAGCGACCTCTGGCGGCAGATGTTCGTGCCGGGCGGTATCCTCTTCCTGCCCCTGCTGGTCGGCCTCACCGGCAGCCTGACCTTTGGCGTGGTGGGCGCCTACGTCACGGTCCGTCGCATCACCTACGTCGCCGCGGCCATCAGCCACTCGGTCCTGGCGGGGATCGGCGCCGCGGTGTTCCTGCGTCACCACGCCGGCTGGGAGTGGTGCACGCCGATGCTCGGTGCCTTCGTGGCGGCTCTTCTGGCGGCCCTGATCATCGGCCGGGTGACCGTGGCGGCCGAGCACCTTGCCGACTCGGTGATCAGCGCCGTGATGGTCCTGGGCATGGCGGCGGGGCTGCTCTTTCTGGCGCGCACGCCGGGGTACTTCAGCCCGATGAGCGTGCTCTTCGGCGACATCCTCCTGGTGTCGTCGCACGACCTGGTGGTGATCGGCCTGGTCAATGCCGCCACGGCCCTGACCGGTGTGCTCTTCTACCGCAAGTTCCTGGCGGTGTGTTTTGACGAGGAGTACGCGCGGCTGCGCGGCCTGCGCTCCGAGGGCTACGCCCTGCTATTGCTGGTGCTGGCGGCGCTGACGGTGGTGGCGATGATGCAGATCGTCGGGATTGTGATGGTCATCGCCCTGCTGACCCTGCCGGCGATGACCGCCCTGCTCTTCTGCCGGCGGCTCTGGCAGTGCATGCTGGCCGGCGGGCTGCTGTGCGCGCTGTGCGTGGTGGCAGGCCTGGCACTGAGCTACCGCACCGACCTCCCGAGCGGCCCGGTCATCGTGGCCCTTTCCGGGGCCTTATACCTCGTGGCGGCGGGGGCCATGGCGCTGGGCCGCCTCGGCCGGAGCCGGGCAGCGACGCCAGGCGCCTGAGGCCAGGGGCGCCCCGGCGAACTCCTCCCGAGTAGGTTCACCGCGCCGTCGGTGAACCTTGGGCCACGGACGACGCCGCGGCCCTACGTGCCGGTCGCCCGATCTGGGGCGGCCCAGGGCTGTTTGAAAGTCCGGTTCTGGCACCCCTCCAGGGTGACCGAGTGAGCGCCGCCGCGATCTTCAAACTGCCCTGGGGACAGGCGGGTGGGGGGTGCCGTGCGGGCCGGTTCAGGGTATAGTACCCTTTTCGGCAGTGACGACACGGCCGACGGCGCCGCCGGTACGGGGGGGCGGCCGGGGCCTTCAGGACAGCGAACCACCCCCGACGAGGGTCTGCCTGTGCACCAGCGGCCGTTGCGAGGAACCTTCCGGCCACCCGGCGACAAGTCGTTGTCGCACCGCGTGGCGCTGTTTTCACTCCTGGCTGAGGGCACCTGCGAGGTGCACTCGTATGCCGACTGCCAGGACTGCGCCAGCAGCCTGGAGGCGGTCCGCCGCCTCGGCGGCACGGCCGAGCCGTCGGGCGCCGCCTGGCGCCTGCGCGGCGCCGGGGGGCGGCTGCGCAGCGGCGTCGACATCGACTGCGGCAACTCGGGCACGACCATGCGGCTTCTGCAGGGCATTCTGGCTGGCCAGGACGGCACCTGGCGCCTCGACGGCGACGACTCGCTGCGTCGGCGGCCCATGGAACGCGTCGCCGGGCCGCTGCGGCAGATGGGCGCCCGCATCGAGACCTGCGACGGGCACGCCCCGGTGACGGTCCACGGCGCCCGCCTGCGCGGCGTCGAGGTGGCCCTCCCGGTCGCCAGCGCCCAGGTCAAGAGCGCGATCCTCCTGGCCGGCCTGCAGGCGAGCGGCGTGACGCGTGTCAGCGAGCCGGCGGCGAGCCGTGACCACAGCGAGCGTCTGTTGCGCGCCTGGGGTGCAGCGGTCGAGAGTGTTGGGGAGGGCGTGTCGATCCGGCCCGGCCGGCTGGCTCTGCCGGCGAGCTTCACCGTGCCCGGCGATGCCAGCGGCGCGGCCTTCTTCATCTGCGGCGCGGTGATCATCCCCGGTAGCGCGGTCACGGCCAGCGAGGTCCTTCTCAACCCCTCCCGCATCGGCTGGCTGGAGGTCCTGCGGGGCTTCGGCGCGACCGTGACCAGCACGGTGGAGCGCGAGATTCCCGAGCCCATGGGGCGCATCCACGCCGCGACGGCCGGCGGTCTGAAGGCGCTGGAGGTCCCGGCGGCGGTGGCGCCGAACATCATCGACGAGATTCCGATTCTGGCGGTGGTGGCGACGCAGGCGCGCGGCACGACCCGCTTCCGTGAGGTCGGCGAGCTGCGCGTCAAGGAGTGCGACCGCCTGGCCGCGATCGAGACCGAGCTGCGGCGCTTCGGCGCGGCAGTGCGGGCCGAGGGCGACGACCTGGTCATCGACGGCCCGACGCCGCTGCGGGCACCTGGCGAGACCTGCGAGAGCTACGGCGATCACCGCATCGCCATGGCCCTGCGCATCGCCGCGCAGCTCTGCGACGGCCCGGTGGCTATCCGTGACGAGGGCTGCGCCGCCGTCAGCTACCCGCGCTTCGCCGAGACCCTGGCCGCACTGACCGCCGGAGACGGCCGATGAACCCCTTCGAGGGCAACCTGTACCTGACCGGCTTCATGGGCACCGGCAAGTCGACCCTGGCCCAGGCGCTGGGGCAGGCCCTGCGGCGCTCGGTCGTGGACATGGATGCCGAGCTGACGCGGCACTTCGGCGCTCCGATTGCCGAGGTCTTCCGTGAGCAGGGCGAGGGCGTCTTCCGCGAGGCCGAATCGGCGCTGCTGGGTCGTCTGTCGCGGCGGCAGCGCCTGGTGGTCGCCTGTGGCGGCGGCGTGCCGGTCGACCCGGCGAACCGCGCTCTGATGCGGCGCAGCGGCCGCATCGTGGCCCTGCTCGGCGACCCGGCGGCGTTGCGCGCCCGCCTCGACGGCGCCGCCATCGCGGCGCGGCCGCTGTGGGGCGACGCGGCGGCGGTGCAGGCCCTGTGGTCGGCGCGGCAGGCGGCCTATGCGGACCACGATCTCGGCCTCGACGCGGTCGGGATGGAGCTCTCGGCGAAGGTCGAGGCAGTCCTGTCGCACCTCCTTCCTGACCAGCGTCTGCCGGTGGTTCTCGAGGGCCGTGAGAGCCCGGTTCTGGCGACCGTCGCGGCGCCGTCGGCGCTGCGCGCGCCGGCGGCGGGTCGGCGCGTGGCGCTGCTGACCGACGGCCATGTCGCGGCGCGTCATCTGGCGCGCTATCGTGAGGCCCTCCCCGGTGCGGTCGAGATTGTCGTGCCGCCGGGCGAGGCCTCGAAGTCGCTGCGGCGTGCCGAGGCGGTCTACCAGGCGCTCCTGGCGGCGCGTCTGGAGCGCCGCGACCTCCTGGTGGCCCTCGGCGGCGGCGTGGTCACCGACATCGGCGGCTTCGTGGCGGCGACCTGGAAGCGCGGCATGGACTGCATCCTGGTGTCGACCTCGCTCCTCGGCTGCGTCGACGCCGCCGTCGGCGGCAAGAGCGCCGTGAACATCGCCGGCTCGAAGAATCAGGTGGGGCTCTTCACCACGCCGCGGCAGGTCATCCTCGACCTGGCCGCGCTGAGCACCCTGCCCGGGTCGGCTCGGCGCGAGGGCCTGATCGAGGCTTACAAGACCGGCCTGGCCCTGCGGCCGGAGCTGGCGGCCTTCATCGAGACCCGCCGGCGGCCGCTGCTTGCCGGCGATCTGCCGGACGTCGCCGCGGTGGCCATCGCCAGCGCCGCTGCCAAGGGCGCGGTCGTAACCGAGGACTTCCGCGAGATGGGCCTGCGCCGGGTGCTGAATCTCGGCCACACCTACGGCCATGCCGTCGAGGGCTGGCACCGTTGCCGGGTCAGCCACGGGCGCTGCGTCGCGGTCGGCCTGCGGGTCAGCCTCGAGCTGAGCCGGCGGCGCGGCCTGATCGACGAGGCCCTGGCCGAGCGCGCCGCGGCGACGCTGCGGGCGCTGTCGCCGCGGCGCTGCGCCCTGCCGACGGCAGACGAGGCCTGGCCGCTGATGCTCCATGACAAGAAGGCCGCCGCCGGCCGCCTGGTCTTTGTCCTGCTCGCCGGCCTCGGCCGACACATCTGCGTCGACGACGTCACCCCCGAGGAACTCGCGCTGGCGGTGGAGGCGGTGCAGCGCCGCGAGGACGAGTCCTGAGGCCGTCCCGTTGGGGCCGGCGTAGGCGTTCGCGGTGAGCCGTGGCGTGGCGCCGGCGGGCGAACTCCGGGGGCACCGGTCGGGTCCAAGGCCGGGATGTGCAGACGGAGGGTGCGACCATGACCTGCCAACTCAATGCGGCCCAGGCGATGCCGTGCGCCATGGTGATTTTCGGGGCGAGCGGCGATCTGACGCGGCGCAAGCTCCTGCCGGCGCTCTTCGACCTCGAACGGCAGGGCCTCCTGCCGGGCCGCCTCCGCATCCTCGGCACCAGCCGCAGCGCCGGCAGCGATGACGCCTGGCGTCAGCAGGCCCGCGCCAGCATCGCCGAGCGCTTCGGCGCCGCGGCCCTGAGCGACGACGCTCTGTGGGGGCGCTTCGCGGGCCGCCTGCACTACCTCGCCGGGGACTACGGCGACCCGGCCACGCAGGTGCGCCTCCACGAGGCCGTCGCCGCCGCCGGGCTCTGCCGGTGTCAGGAGAACGTCCTCTTCTACATGGCCCTGCCGCCGAGCGTCACCGAGACCGTCGTCGAACGCCTGGGCCAGGGTCCTTTCGCGGTGGATGGCCGTGCCGGGCCGCGCCACCGCGTCCTGATGGAGAAGCCGTTCGGCACCGACCTGGCCAGCGCCCGGCGGGTCAATGCCCTGGTGCGGCAGGTCTTCGACGAGCGCCAGATCTACCGCATCGACCACTACCTGGCCAAGGACACGGTGCGCAACCTGATGGTCTTCCGCTTCACCAATGCCATCTTCGAGCCCCTCTGGAACCGCCAGCATGTCGACCACGTGCAGATCACCGCGGCCGAGAGCCTCGACGTCGAGGGCCGCGGCGGCTACTACGAAGAGGCGGGCGTCGTCCGCGACATGATCCAGAATCACGTCCTGCAGGTGCTCTCGCTGGTGGCCATGGAGGCGCCGCTGGCCGGCGACGAGGAGAGCATCCGCGACCGCAAGAACGACGTCTTCAAGGCCATGCTGCGGCCCGCGCCCGACGACTTCGTCTTCGGGCAGTACGAGGGCTACCGCGACGAGGCCGGCGTGGCGGCCGGGTCGACCACCCCGACCTTCGCCGCGGTGCGGGCCTACGTCAACAACTGGCGCTGGCAGGGGGTGCCCTTCTACCTGCGCAGCGGCAAGGCCATGAGCGAGAAGGTCACCGAGGTGGTCATACGCTTCCGCGCCGTGCCGCTCTGCATCCTCGGCAGCGAGCGCGCCTGTGCCGCGGTGCATCCGAACACGCTCTTCCTGCGCATTCAGCCCCACGAGGGCATCCGCCTGACCTTCAATGCCCAGGAGCCCGGCACCAGCGACCTGGTCGGCCAGACGAATCTGGACTTCCGCTACGAGTCCTTCGGGAAGGTCATGCCCGAGAGCTACGCGCGGGTGGTGCTCGATGCTCTGCAGGGCAAGCCGGGGCTGTTCTGGCGCTCGGACAGCATCGAGACCGCCTGGGCCTTCGTCGAGCCGCTCCTGGAGGCGCAGCGCCGTCTCGACCCGGGGCAGTTCCCGAACTACCGCAAGGGCGAGGATGGCCCGGCGGCGGCCGCGGCACTCCTGCGCCGCGACGGCCGCGGCTGGCTGCGGCAGGGCTGATCCGTCAGGACGCGGGCTGGGCCGGGCTGCCCGAGGGCGCCTTGGAGGCGAAGACCTCGCCCGAGACGCCGAGGAGCTCCACGGCGCGCTCGCGCAGCTTGAACTTCTGGATCTTGCCGCTGGCGGTCATGGGGTACTCGCCGACGATGAAGACGTGTTTGGGGATCTTGTGCCAGGCGATCTGGCCCTTGCAGAAGTCGCGCACGTCCTCCGGCTCGAGGGTGGCGCCCTTACGGAGGATAATGAAGGCGCCGACGACCTCGCCGTAGCGCTGGTCGGGAATACCGACGACCTGGGCCTGCTCGATCTGCGGGTGGGTGTGAAGGAATTCCTCGATCTCGCGCGGGTAGACATTCTCGCCGCCGCGGATGATCATGTCCTTGATACGCCCGGTGATGCGGTAGTAGCCCTCCGCGTCGACCGTCCCGAGGTCGCCGCTGTGCAGCCAGCCATCGCGGTCGATGACGCGAGCCGTCTCGTCGGGCTGTTTGTAGTAGCCCTTCATGATGTTGTAGCCGCGGCAGCAGAGTTCGCCCTGGACGTTGGGCGGCACCGTCTCACCGGTAGCCGGGTCGGTGACCTTCACCTCGCAATGCGGCAGGGCCCGCCCGACCGTCTCGACGCGGCAGCGCACCGGGTCATCGGTGCTGGTCATGGTGAAGGCCGGCGAGGCCTCGGTAAGGCCGTAGGTGATGGTGATTTCGCGCATGTTCATGCGTTCCATCACCTGCTTCATGGTCTCGATCGGGCAGGGCGAGCCGGCCATGATGCCGGTGCGCAGGCTGCTCAGGTCGAAGAGGTCGAACATCGGGTGCGAGAGTTCGGCGATGAACATGGTCGGCACCCCGTAGAGGGCGGTGGCGCGGGCCTTGTGGACCGCCGCCAGGACCATCAGGGGATCGAACGCCTCGAGCATCACATGGGTGGCGCCATGGGTGAGGATGGCCATCACCCCGAGGGTGATGCCGAAGCAATGGAACAGGGGCACCGGCAGGCAGACGCGGTCCGCGGCGGTGAACTTCTGTCGTTCGCCGATGAAGTAGCCGTTATTGATGATGTTGTGGTGCGTCAGCATGACGCCCTTGGGGAAGCCGGTGGTGCCGCTGGTGTACTGCATGACGACGACGTCGTGGCAGTCGACGCGTCGGCGGGCCTCGTCAAGGCGCTGCTCGGGGACGTGCTCGCCGAGGAGGAGCAGCTCGGCGGTGTTGACCATGCCGCGGTGCTTCTCCTGGCCGATGTAGATGACATGGCGCAGGTGCGGGTAGGCCGCGCAGGCCAGATGGCCGCGGGGGTGCGTGCGCAGTTCGGGGACCAGCTCATAGACCGTCTGCACGTAGTCGGCGTCGCGGTGGCCGTCGACGATGGCCAGGGCCTTCATGTCGCTCTGGCTGAGGACGTACGCCAGCTCGTGGCTGCGGTAGTTGGTATTGACCGTGACGAGCACGGCCCCGATCCTGGCGGTGGCGAACATGAAGGTCAGCCAGTCCGGGACATTGCGCGCCCAGATGCCGACGTGGTCGCCATGGCCGATGCCGATCTGCAGCAGGCCCTTGGCCAGGCGGTCGACGCGCTGGTCGAACTCGCGGTAGGTGAA
>JAAYZO010000318.1 GCA_012514865.1 Lentisphaerota bacterium
GGCGGTGTGACGCGCATGGCTCTGTTGCAGACTTTCAGCCTGCAAGGCGTCAGGTCTGATGTCCCAGGGCGTTGCCCTGGGCTGATGAATGATGCCCTTTCAGGGCGCCGGAATGGGGTTCCGCAGGCCGGCCCCGCGAGAGGTCTTTCCTCCTCGCCCTCTCCCTCGCCCTCGCTCCTCGCCTTCGTCCTCGCTCCTCGCCTTCGTCCTCGCCCTCGTCCTCGTCCTCGCCCTCGCTCCTCGTCCTCGTCCTCGCCCTCGTCCTCGCCCTCGTCCTCGCTTCTCGCCCTCGCCCTCGCCCTCGCCCTCGCTCCTCGCTCCTCGTCCTCGCTCCTCGCTCCTCGTCCTCGCTCCTCGCCTTCGCCCTCGAATCGAGTTGCGGCCGCGTCGCGGCGGCGCTACGCTTAGGTCATCGAGGTTTCACGGCGTCAGCCAGGCGGGGTGTCATCGACGTGCGCATCTGCAGACAGCGTAGTCCGCGGTGGTCATGGTGTCGTCAGCGTGGTGTCGTCGCCGTGCTGAGGGTGCTGCTGATTCTGGCCGTGGCGGGGCTCGCCCCGGGTTGTGGCGCCGTGCGCCGTACGGCGTCGGTCTCGTCATTGCCGGTGGCGTCGACGAGTGCGCTGGTGGAGCCTGCCGCGGTTTCGCCGCCGGAGGCCGCGCCGCGGCCGGCCCCGCCCCGGCCCGCGCCGGCGCCCGCCCCGGCGCCGCCGGCCCATCGTGACCGCTGTGACGAGGCGCCCTGCACGGTGGCGGTGATCGGCGCGGATGTGTCGCAGGATCCCGGCCTGGCGGGCTTTCTGTCGGTCTGGGAGGCCAGCCAGGCGCTGAGTCCGCGGGTGACGGTCCTGCTCGGCGCGGTCGACCTCTCGGCGGATGGCCTTCTGGCCGCTTCCGGGGTCTCGCTGCGCCTGCCGGGGTGGTCCGATGCCGGCGTCGTGGTGGCCTTTCCCGGCTCCGCCGGCCAGGTCCCGGAGGGCCGTCTGCGTCTGGACTGCGGCTCGCGGGCGCTGCTGCTGCTCACGGCCGCGGCCTTGGAGCGTGATCTGGAGGGCACGGTCTCGTGGCTGGCGGCGCACATGGGCGCCGGGGCCGACACCGTCCTCTGCCTGGACCGGCCTCTCTGGGAGAGCGCCCCTGAGCTGTGGGCGCGTCTGCAGCCGCGCCTCGAGGCCCTGGGTGCGGGGGTGGTCATCGGCGGCGGGAGTGCGCGTTTCTCGTGGCAGCGCCAGGGTCGCTGGCAGTGCCAGGCGCTGCGGGCGGCGGTGGCACCGGCGGCGGCGGCGCGGGCCGTCAACGACGGCGAGTTCACCGGCCTGCTCTGGCTGTCGATGCGGGGCGAGGGCGCGGCGTGGCGTCTGATCGACCCGCGCGGCCTGCGGCTTCCGGAGGTCTATGCGCGGCGGTTCTATGAGGAACGCCAGGCGGTGCGCGAGAGCGCCCAGGCCGACGCCATCGCGGCCGGTGAGGGCATCACGGAGGTGCGCTGTGCCAACCCGACCGATGCGCCGCTGAGCTTCGAGGCCGAGTGGCACTTCGAGGGCAATGGCGGCCGGGTCGAGCCGCAGATGCTCGGCTTCTCGCTGGCGCCCGGGCAGCTCTTCCGGCAGCGCTTTCATCTCCGGGTCGACGGCGATGCGCCGCTGAAGTTCGCCGAGCCGCGCCTGCGGCTGCGCACGAGCATCCGCGATGGCGTCGGGAATGCCGTGCCGCTGTGGCTGGAGCTGCGGCCGCACGTGCGCCTGGGTGGCCCGGTCGTGCCGCTGGGCGAGGAGTGGTCCGCCGACGGCGATCAGGGCGACTGGCCCACCGGCGGGCTGCCGATCGGCCACGCGTCGCAGGTCGTCCTGCAGCGTGAGCCCTGGCAGGGCGCCACCGACTTCACCGGCCGCGTCATGGTCGGCGAGCGGGAGGGTCGCCTGTGCCTGGCGGTGGCTGTGCGCCGCCAGCCCGGCGACGCGGTCGGCGGGCTCATCCTCGTCGACCGGCGCGGCGGCGCCGGTGCCGACTTCGCGTCGGGCGAAGAGCCGTTGCGGGTGGCGGTGTCGTCCGGCGGCCAGGTGACCGTCCGGGGCGTTGCGGCAGAGCACGTGACCGCAGTCTGGAAGGCCGGCCTGGAGCGCGGCGTCCTGGAGGTCGCCATCGCCGCGGCGGCCTTTGCTGACGGCCGTCTGCCGGAGGCCATCCCGATCGACGTCGTCCTGACGCGTTTGGATGCGGCCGGCGAGGCGGTCACCAGCCTGTGCCTGTCCGGCGATGGCGAGGGCCTTCGCAGCAGCCGTCTCTATGGGCGTTTTCTGCGTTCGCCGGCCGGCCTGGTGAGCCCGGCCGCCGGCGGCGCTGGTGCCGCCGCGTCGCCCTGAGTCGTCATATCACAACCGCATCATCGAGGAGTCCCCGCGATGCACCTGGTCGTCTCTCTGACCGTCTCCGAGAGCAAGCGCCTGATTGCCCGCGGCGTTGCCCAGTGCGACGCGGTGCAGCGCGCCCGCGACCGCGGCGTCATCGCCATCGGCTCGGGCACGACCAACGCCTACGTCATCGAGGAGCTGACCGGCAGCCCCATCGACAAGACGA